>DASRYD010000100.1:0-7238 GCA_035653955.1 Pseudoxanthomonas sp. | reverse complement strand
GGCGGCGGGCGCGGCGACCGCGAGATCCACGAGGTGGTCAGCGTCGACGGTCCGGTCGCGCTGCTGGCCGGCGACCTGCTGCACTACCCGTTCCGTTCGCTGCTGCAGATGCTGGACAAGAAACAGGGCTACGCGGCGATGATGGCCGAGCACGAACACGCGCGCGGCAAGCGCGCGTCGCTGGCCAAGCTGCTGCTGTCGCCCGGCTGGCGGTTCTTCCGCAGCTATGTCCTGCGGCGAGGGTTCCTGGACGGCATGCCCGGGCTGTTCGAGGCTTTCGTCAGCGCCAACTACGTGCGGCAGAAGTCGGTGATGCTGTGGCTGCTGCAATACGGGCAGCCGGTGCGGACGCCCGGACCACCCGCCTGATCCCTTGCCGGACCGGACGAATTTCGGATTACGCGAAGATTGATCCTGCATGAACGATGTACAACCGGTCATGCCCTGCGACACGATTCACGACGTATGGATTTCCGGGGATGGGACAATTTAACGTATCGCTTACGGCCGCATCCCGCGACCGCCCCCCAAAGGCCTGCATGAACCGCATTCTCGTCACCGGCGGCGCCGGTTTCCTCGGCTCGCATCTGTGCGACCGCCTGCTGGATGACGGCCACGACGTCCTCTGCGTGGACAACTTCTTCACCGGCAGCAAGCGCAACCTCGCCCATCGCCTGTCGCATCCGTATTTCGAACTGGTGCGTCACGACGTCACCTTCCCGCTGTACGTCGAGGTCGACCAGATCTACAACCTCGCCTGCCCGGCCTCGCCCATCCATTACCAGCACGACCCGGTGCAGACCACCAAGACCAGCGTGCACGGCGCGATCAATATGCTCGGCCTGGCCAAACGGTTGAAGGCGCGCATCCTGCAGGCTTCCACCAGCGAGGTGTACGGCGACCCGGAAGTGCACCCGCAACCGGAAAGCTACTGGGGCCGGGTCAATCCGGTCGGTATCCGCAGCTGCTACGACGAGGGCAAGCGCTGCGCCGAGACGCTGTTCTTCGATTACTGGCGCCAGCACGAGCTCGACATCAAGGTGGTGCGCATCTTCAACACCTACGGCCCGCGCATGCATCCGAACGACGGCCGCGTGGTCAGCAACTTCATCGTGCAGGCGCTGCGCGGCGAGGACATCACCATCTACGGCGACGGCAGCCAGACGCGCAGCTTCTGTTACGTCGACGACCTGATCGAGGCCTTCGTGCGGATGATGGCCACGGGGCCCGGCTTCACCGGCCCGATCAACATCGGCAACCCGGCCGAATTCACCATGATCGAACTGGCCGAACTGGTGCTGAAGCTGGTCGGCGGCCGCTCCAGGCTGGTGAACAAGCCGTTGCCGGCCGACGACCCGCGCCAACGCCAGCCCGACATCGCCCTGGCCAAAGACAAGCTCGGCTGGCAACCGAAGGTATCGCTGGAGGACGGCCTGAAGGAAACCATCGCTTACTTCCGCAAGTCGCTGGCCGAGGACGCCGCGGCATGACCACGTCGTTCGCCGTCGTCGTCACCAACTACAACTACCGCCCCTATGTCGCCGAGGCGGTGGATAGCGCGCTGGCGCAGACCCGCGCTCCGGCGCAGGTGATCGTCGTCGACGACGGCTCCACCGACGGCTCACCGGAATTCCTGCGCGAACGTTACGGCCACGACCCGCGCGTGACCCTGCTGCTGGGCGAGAACGGCGGCCAACTGGCGGCGTTCCAGCGCGGCGTGGCCGCGACCGACGCCGACGTGGTCTGCTTCCTCGATGCCGACGACCGCTGGAAACCGGAGTACCTGGAGAGGATCGGCGCGGTCTACGACACGCGCCGCGACGTCGATTTCGTGTTCAGCGACCTGCAGACATTCGGCGTCGACAACGAGAACATCCGTTTCGAGGACAGCAACGCCGCCATCGACCTGGGCTACACCGCGATCAGCACCTATTTCCTGATCCCGTGGTACGGCGCGCCGACCTCCGCGATCTCGTTGCGCCGCACCTGGGCGGACGCGGTGCTGGATCTTCCCGACGATTTCCGCAAGCAGTGGAAGCTCTGTGCCGACGCCTGCGTCGTCCATGGGGCCAGCGTGCTCGGCGCGCGCAAGTACTACCTGCCTACCGGCTGCGTCGAATACCGCACCCATGGCAGCAACGGCTGGTGGGCGACCCGGCGCACCGCGGTGTCGCTGTACAAGGGCCGCATCCGCAACCACGGCATCGTCCGCTACTACGCCCATCGCGCCTGGCTGGACGACGGCTGCGTCGACCACAGCAAGTACGAATACCGCACCAAACCGAGCCCGACCCGGGCCGAAATGAAGCGCTACGCCTCGCTGGCGATGCGCGGCAGCGCGCCCTGGTGGAAACGTTGCGAGCGGGCGATTAGCATCCTGCTCGGGCATCGGCGGGGCAAGGAATCGGCATGAACGTCGCGCGTGGCGAGATGCCGCGGGTCAGCGTCGTCGTCACCACCTATAACTGGCCGCAGGCGCTGGAAAAGGCCTTGCGTGCGCTGGCCGCGCAAGACGCATTGCCGGCCGAGGTGATCGTCGCCGACGACGGCTCCGGTCCGGAGACGCGTGCCTGCCTCGAGCGGCTGGCGGCGGATTACCCGGTCCCGTTGCGCCATGCCTGGCAAGCCGACGACGGCTTCCGCGCGGCCCTGGCCCGCAACCGCGCGATCGCGGCGGCCGCCGGCGACTATGTGATCCTGATGGACGGCGACATGGTCGCGCACCCGAAGTTCGTCCGCGATCATCTCGCCGTGGCGCAACGTGGTTGCTTTGTGCAGGGCATACGCGTGCTGACCGATGAGAGCGGCCGCGATCGCCTGCTGCGATCGGAACGCTTTGGCGCGAATTTCAGCGATTCCGGTATCGAACGCCGTCGCCACACCCTGCGCCTGCCCTGGTTGGCCCGTTGGTGGGCGAGCGCCAGCACCGGCACGTCGACCAGGGCGATCAAGACCTGCAACCAGGGTTGGTGGCGCAACGACCTGCTCGCCATCAACGGGTTCGACGAGCGCTACCAAGGCTGGGGTCGCGAGGACAAGGACCTGGCACTGCGCGCGATCAATGCCGGCCTGCGGCGACGCTCGCTGCGCTTCGCCGGTCTCGCCACGCATCTGTACCACCCCGAACGCCACGACCGCGCGACCAGCGCCAACGATCCACTGCTGGCCGAAACCCTGCGCACACGGCCGACCCGCTGCGCGCTGGGACTGGATCGGCATCTGGTCGAATTCAGTGCGGCGCCGTTGCCGGACTTGCGTGTGCAGAACATCTGAGCCCGACGATCGCAGCGCCGATCAGGCGCCAGCTGCGTCGATTGGCGACCCCCACCGGCCGGCCGGCGTCGGGGCCAAGGCAGGCAGGCATTGATGCTTCCTGAACCAGCAACGCCCGGTTTTGGGGACGCTCGCGCAGCCATGCGACGCCACGTTGCCACTGAATTTCCAGCGGCGCCTTGAACCCGAACTCCTCGACCGGCCCCTGCGCCTGCAGCAATTGCTGTTCGCGCCAATCGACCAGCCCGATGACCGTATCCGGCCCGGCCAGTTCGCGCGCCTGGCGCATCAGGCCACGTGCGGAATTCTCATCGTCGAGCAATGGCGCCACGACGAAACCATAGCCCAGCCACAGTACCGCAATGGTCGCCAGATTCAGCGCCGCCGCGCGACGCGGTCGCAGCCACGCAGCCGCCAGCAGGATCAGCCCGCCCATCGCGGCGAGCACGATCCACACCGCATCGCCACCACCGCTCAGTCCGCGTTCGGCTTCGAACTTCAGCTCGAACTTCGGCTCGCCCAGCACGGCGGCCAGGCCCGCGCCGAATAGGCCCGCACCCAGCAGCACCGCAAAGCAAAACAGCGTCGTGCGCACCCCGCGCCTTTCGCCCAGACCGGGCAGGAACGGCGCCGCCGCCAGCGCCAGCATCGGCAGCGCCGGCAGGATGTACATGTCGCGCTTGCCCGGACTGGCGCTGAAGAACAACAGCACCAGCAACACCCACAGCAACGGCAACCACACCCGCGCATCGCGCGAGCGCCATGCTTCGCGCCACGGCTTCAGCAACCACGGGATGAAGATCGAAAACGGCAGCCAGAACAGGGCGATGACTTCGCCGAAATACCAGAACGGCTCGTTGTGGTGCCACGCATTGGTGTAGCGCGTCGCGGTCTGCCGGAACAGCAGTTCGTGCAGGTAGGCGCGGTGCTCCGGATCGCCGTCGTGCAAGGCGGTCAACAGCATCGGCACGAACCACAACGCAATCGCCGCGAGGAAGGTCAATGCGCCGAGCGACCAGCGACCGGCACCGCGCGGCGCCGGTTCGCTCAATCCGCTCCAGCCGCGCCAGCGCATCAGCGCGTACGGCAACAATGCCAACAGGGCGAGGAAACCCACCCCCTTGCTGATCACGCCCAGCCCCGCGGCGAAGCAGCCCAGCCAGTACCAGCGCCAGTTCGGCCCCAGCAGCGTATGCCGCAGCAAGCCATACACGCCCAGGGTGATGAAGAACACCACGGTGGGATCGATCTGCGCGCGCTTGGCCTGGTATACGAACTGGAACGCGCACAACACCGCGCCCGCGGCCCACAGGCCGGCACGATGATTCCACAGGCGTCGGCCGAGGTCGTAGGTCAGCCACAACGTGCCCAGCGCAGCCAGCAGGGACGGGATCAGGAAGGCGACGTTCCAGTGGCGCACGACGGCGTAGCAGGCCCCGATCAGCCAGAAATACAGCGGTGGCTTGTCCGGATACAGTTCGTGGCCACGATGCGGGAACAGCCAGTCGCCGGACTCCCACATCTGCTTCGCCACCAACACGAAGCGCGGCTCGTCCGCCGGCCACGGCGCGCGCAGGCCCAGCCCGGCGCCGATCACCAGCAGGGCGAAGGCCATCAGCCAAAACAGTTCACGGGTCTGTCCGGAGGTACGCAACTGCGGGACGCGAGGCGGATTCGTCATGGCGGCCATGATAGAGGCCGCGCCTCGGAAATTCGTCGGTGACGCGCCGTCAAAAGCGGTATCGCATCCCGGTCAACGGTCCGCGATGCCTCGCTTCGCGCCGGGGAGCTGATCCGCGCATTCATGCAGCGCGACGCCAAGCAGCAGTCCGACGAACACCGCGTACGCGCTGGCCGTGGCGGCGTGGGCGAAGATCGATTGCGACAGGCCGGAACCGAGATAAACGCCGACCAGGGCCACCCCAGCCCAGGCGGCCTGCGCCGATGCGCCCGGCATGCCTGCGGCCTCGCGAATGATCCGGATGAAGCACGCCAGCGGCAGGCCATACAACGCGATGATGCCGACCAGGCCTGGCAGGCCCATCGTTGCCGCCCATTCCGCGAAATCGTTGTGCGCATGCGTCAGTACGCACATGCCCATCGGCGATGGCAGCCGGCAACCCGGCAGTCCGCGCACCAGGGAGCCGAAGTTTTCGATGCCCACGCCGATCCATGGATGCCCGAGGAAGCCTTGCCAGGCCAGACCCAGCAATTCCAACCGTGCGCCTATCGGCGAGTCCGGATCGCCATGGGCGAAACGGACGAGGTTCGGCTCGATCTGTTCCAGTCGCAACGGAGCGTGCAATCCGAGCCATCCGACCAACCCCAGCATGACGGCTGCCCCCGGCAGCGCCAGCGCCAGCCAGCGGACACGACGGCGGCTGTCCCCATGTCGCATCCACGCCAGCACGCCCAATGCCGCCCAGACCAGCAGGGCGCCGCGACTGCCGGACCAGACGATGGCCAACCCGCCCGCCAGCCATGCCACCAGCGGCGGCCAGGTACGCAAGCCAGCCGTGCGCGGCCCCGCGAACAACGCCACGGCCAGCAGGCCCGACACCAGGTTGGCGAACACGATGGGATTGCCACCGCCACCAGCGCGCGGTTCGCCGCCCTGGATCTGCCAGCTCGCGACGGCCACGGCGACCAGCAGGCCGAGCAAGGATCCGTACCACACCGCGATGCGCGGCAAGCGCACGGCATGGGCCAGCCACGCGCACCATGGAATCAGCAGCAGGCGCGCCACATGATCGAGCGACTCCGCGCTCCTGCCGTGCAGCGAAGCGGAAATCGAGGCCAGCGCAATGATCGCCAGCGCCAGCCAGAGCATCGACTCCACACAGGACGGCAGCGGGGCGGAGTGGCCGCGCGGCGACGAAGCCTGCGCGACGCCCTGCGCCAGCGTCGCAAACAACAAGCCGGCCGCGAACGGATACAAGCCTCCGTCGAAGACCAGCAATCCGCCGGCCGCGACGGTTGCGAACGTCAATCCGAGTTGCGCCGACAGGGAGGCGCATTGCGCACGATCCATCATGCGCCCGAGCCTAGCGTCGACCGCGACAATACGGCGCGAAGACCGGGCGACTAGGCCCGCTTGCGCAACCGCGCATAGAAAAATCCGTCGCGCCCGCCTTCGCCCGGCAGGCGCTGGCGACCGGGGTCGGCGGCATGGCCGTAGCGCCCATCCAGCGGTTCGGCTTGCGCATCGGCGGTGCGGGCGAGGAAGGCCTCGACCTGGCGCTGGTTTTCGTCCTTCAGTATCGAACAGGTGGCGTACAGCAATGCACCGCCTGGTTTCAGCGTCGCCCACAGCGCATCGAGCAAGCGCGCCTGCAGCGCGACCAGCGCGTCGATGTCGGCCGGACGGCGATGCAGGAGCACGTCGGGCTGGCGGCGCACGATGCCGGTGGCCGAACACGGCGCATCGAGCAGAATCGCGTCGAAGGCTTCGCCGTTCCACCATGCGTCCGTATCGGCTGCGTCCGCGGCCTGCAGTCGCGCTTCGACGCCGACGCGCTGCAGGGTTTCGGCCACGCGCTTGAGCCGGCGCGCATCGACATCCAGCGCCAGCACGTGCAGGGTCGGATCGCGTTCCAGCAAGTGCGCGGTCTTGCCGCCAGGTGCGGCGCAGGCATCGAGCACGCACGATGCGGACGCAGGCGACAGCGCATCGGCAACGAACTGCGCGGATGCGTCCTGTACCGATGCATCGCCGTCGGCAAAACCCGGCAAGTCGGCCACCGCCAGCGGCTCGTCGATGCGGATCGCATCGGGCAAGACTTCGTCGATGCAAAAACCGATGCCGGCTTCGGCCAGTCTTCGCGCGTAGTCGTCGCGCGAATTGCGTTGCCGATTGACCCGCAGCCACAGCGGCGCGGGCTGCGCGCTGGCGGCGAAGATCGCTTCGGCCTGCGCCGGCCAGTCGGTCGCGATGCGTTCGCGCAACCACGCCGGCCACGTGGCGG
>DASRYD010000099.1:0-4729 GCA_035653955.1 Pseudoxanthomonas sp. | reverse complement strand
GCAGGTCGGCGGCGAAATCGGCAAGGCTGAAATCGGTCTCGTGGCCGACCGCCGATACCACCGGCACCGGCGAGGCGGCGATGGCACGGGCCAGCGCTTCGTCGTTGAATGCCCACAGGTCCTCCAGCGAACCGCCGCCACGGGTCAGCAGCACCGCATCGTAGCGTCCGCTGGCGCCGGCTCTGCGCAGCAGCGACGCGATCTGCGCCGCCGCGCCTTCGCCCTGCACCAGGCTGGGCAGCACGTCGACCTCAAGCAAGGGGAAACGCCGGCCCAGCACGCTGAGCACATCGCGTACCGCGGCGCCGGTCGGCGAAGTGATCACCGCCAACCGGTGCAGGTGCGCGGGCAGGGGGCGCTTGTGCTCGGCGGCGAACAGGCCTTCGGCGGCCAGCTTGTTCTTCAGTTCCTCGAACGCACGGCGCAGCGCGCCTTCGCCGGCTTCCTCCAGCGTGTCCAGGATCAGCTGGTAGTCGCCGCGCGCTTCGTACAGGGTCAGCCGGCCGCGCGCGAGTACGCGCAGGCCCTCGCGAGGCTGGAACTTCAGCCAGGTGCTCTTCGGCTTGAACATCGCGCAGCGCACCTGCGCGCGCGCGTCCTTCAGGGTGAAATACAGGTGTCCGGACGCGGGCCGGGTGACGTTGCCCAGTTCGCCCTCGACCCAGACCAGCGGAAACGTGTCTTCGAGCAGGTCGCGGGCGAGCGCATTCAGCTGTGAAGGCGTCAGGACGTCGCGGGCGGTCGCATTCATCGACGCAGGTTAGCGTCGATGGCCGCGCAAGTCATGCGCGGGGCGCACGCCAGGCGATGGCCAGCGGTTCGCCGCGGTTCATCCGCTGCAGGTGTTCGGCCACCACGTCCTGCATCCGCGCCAGGCGCTCGCCGTCCTCGGCCTCGACGTGCACGTGCAGGCCGTCCTCATCGGCTTCCAGCAACGCCAGCGTGGTGGCGTCGAACGGCACCAGGCCGTAGCTGGCGTCGAACCGGACCTCGAACTTGTGCGCCCAATGGGCGCACAGGCGTTTGATCAGGCGGCTGGCGTCGGCGGTGGGGATGTCGGAAACGGACGTGGGCATGCGGTTCTCGGGTCTTCGGGGGACGGTTGGATATCGCGCGAATGGGCCGATGGTTGACCTGCCGGAGCGAGCGTCCTGTCCATCGGATCCGGCCCGGACAGGGCAGGCCTGCGACGGGGCAGTTAAAATGGACGAATGAACGACACCATTGCCCCATGCCGAACGCCCACCGAAGCCGGTCCCGCGCCGCGCCGCATCACCCACGGCGTGGACATCGGCGGGGTCGTGGTCGGTGCCGGCCATCCGGTGGTCGTGCAGTCGATGACCAACACCGACACCGCCGACATCGCCGCCAGCGTCAGGCAGGTAGCAGACCTGTGGCGCGCGGGTTCGGAACTGGTGCGGCTGACCGTCAACAATCCCGAATCGGCCGCGGCCATCCCGCGCATCCGCGAAAAGCTGGACATGATGGGCGTGGCGGTGCCGCTGATCGGCGACTTCCACTACAACGGCCACCAGCTGCTGGCGAACGAGCCGGCCTGCGCGGAAGCGCTGGCCAAGTACCGGATCAATCCCGGCAACGTCGGCTTCGGCAAGAAGAAGGACACCCAGTTCGCCCAGCTGATCGAATTCGCGATCCGCTACGGCAAGCCGGTGCGCATCGGCGCCAACTGGGGCTCGCTGGACCAGGCCCTGGCCGCGCAGCTGATGGACGAGAACCACGCGCGCGCGACTCCGTGGGACGCAGCGGCGGTGCTGCGTGAGGCGCTGATCCGCTCGGCGCTGGATTCGGCCGGGCGCGCGGTGGAGCTGGGCCTGCCGCGCGAGCGCATCGTGCTGTCGGCCAAGGTCAGCGGCGTCCAGGAACTGATCGCCGTGTACCGCGAACTGGCCCAGCGCAGCGATTTCGCCCTGCACCTCGGCCTGACCGAAGCAGGCATCGGCAGCAAGGGCATCGTCGCTTCCAGCGCCGCGCTGGCGGTGCTGCTGCAGGAAGGCATCGGCGACACCATCCGCATTTCGCTGACGCCCGAGCCCGGCGCGTCGCGCACCCAGGAGGTGATCGTCGCGCAGGAATTGCTGCAGACCACCGGCCTGCGCGCGTTCACCCCGATGGTCACCGCCTGTCCCGGTTGCGGGCGCACCACGTCGGAGTTCTTCCAGGAGCTGGCGAAGGTGGTGCAGGAGCATGTGCGCGGCAAGATGCCGGAATGGAAATACACGCATCCCGGCGCGGAGAACATGACCCTGGCGGTGATGGGTTGCGTGGTCAACGGCCCGGGCGAATCGCGCCACGCCAACATCGGCATTTCGCTGCCGGGCACCGGCGAGGCACCGGCCGCGCCGGTGTTCGTCGATGGCGAAAGGACCGTGACCCTGCGCGGCGAGAACATCGCCCACGAATTCGTCGCCCTGATCGATGCCTACGTTGAGCGGAAGTACGGAACCCCGGCTTCCGCTTGAAGCTTCGCCGGCCGCGCAAGCGGTCCGCGAGGAGGCGCGTTTCGGCATCGCCTTCCTGCGCCGCCGCTGGCGCCGTCTGCTGCTGGTGTTCGTCGGCCTGCTGTTGCCGTTGTGGGCCTTCGGCGAACTGGCCGACGAGGTCCACGAAGCCGAGGCGTTCCCGTTCGACGAGCCGGTCCTGCGCTTCGCCCACCAACTGGCCCACGATGGCTTCGATCGGGTGTTCCTGCTGTTCTCGCAGCTGGGTTACCACTACGGCGTGGTGCCGTTCGACGTCGTGCTGGTTCTGGTGCTGGCGTTGCGGCGCAAGTTGCGCGAGGGGCTGTTCGCGGGCTTCTCCATCATCGGTTCGGCGCTGTTGAACCTCGCGACCAAACAGGTCTTCGCCCGTGCGCGGCCGTCGCTGTGGGATTCGATCGCGCCCGAGTCCACGTACAGCTTCCCCAGCGGCCATGCGATGGGTTCGATGACCGTGGCCGCGGTGCTGGTGCTGCTGGCCTGGCACACGCGCTGGCGCTGGTGGGTCGCGGTGCCGGCGCTGTGGTTCGCGGCGATGGTCGGCCTGTCGCGCGTGTACCTCGGCGTGCATTACCCGTCAGACATCCTGGCCGGCTGGGCCGCGGCGCTGGCCTGGACGGTGGCGGTGTATGCGCTGGTGTTCAGCCGCCTGCGCCCTTGGCGGGCAGGTATTCCGCCGGCAGGCTGAGCTTCGGGTTTTCGGCTTCCCACATCAGCGACACGATCCACCAGCGCTTGCCGTCGTGCATCAGCTGGATGCTGTTGATGCCGCGCATCACGTGGCCGTCCGCATCCAGCTTGCCTTCGTAGGTGCTGAACACGTGGGCGATGTGGCCGAAGCGTTCGGTGCGCCGTGCCAGTTCGCGTTCGTGAAAGCCTTTCTCCACCAGCAGCGGTCCCGAACCGGCGACGTAGTCGTTGACCTGCAGCAGGCGCATGCCGACGTTGTCGTCGGGCCGTACGCCGACCGGCATCATCCGTCCGGTCGGCACGAACAGCGAGCGCAGCCGGTTCCAGTCGCGCGCCTGTCCAGCCGGCCCGGAGATCACGTCGTACAGCGCGGCGACGATGGCATCGATACTGGCCACGTCCTTGTCCGCGGCTGCGGGGACGTTGAAGTTGACCGGTTGCGTGGCCGTTGCGGCCGGCGTCTGGGCGAAGGCGGGAACGGCGAGCGTGGCGAGCAGCAGGGGCAGGGCGAGGCGCATGGGCGTGATCCACGTGGACAGGCCGCATCAATAGCACCGGCGAACCCGGTCATGCCCGTGCCGGAATGCACGGGCCGTTCATTCGGCCGGCTTGGCGGCTTCGCTGGGCGCCTTGGACGCGGCCGCGCGCGCCAGCCTGGCTTCGCGGCGGGCGATGTAGAACGTCGCCGACAGGATGATCGCGGCGCCGGCCACGGTCCATGCATCGATCTTCTCGGCGAACAGCAGCCAGCCGGCCAGGGTGACCACCGGCAGCTGCACGAAGCTGATCGGGGTCAGCGCCGACACTTCGCCCAGCTTCAGCGCACGGGTCCACAGCAACTGGCCGACGGTGCCGAGCAGGCCCGACAGCAGCAGCCACAGCCAGGCGATGCCCTGCGGCGGATGCCAGACGAACAACGCCGGAACCAGCGACATCGGCACCCACAGCACGTAGGTCCAGAACACGATGGTGTCGGCCTTGTCGACGCGCGACAGCTGCTTGATCTGGATCGCGACCAGCGCATTCATCATCGCGGCGAGGATCGCAACCAGGGTGCCGGTGGAAAAGGCGTGCGACCACGGTCGCACGATCACCAGCACGCCGACGAAACCGGCGGCCACCGCCATCCAGCGCCGCACGCGCACGCGCTCGCCCAGCCACAACGCTGCGGCGATGGTGATGAAGATCGGCGAGGAATAGGCCAGCGAAATCGCCTGGGCCATCGGCAGGTGGCCGATCGCCCAGAAGCCGCAGAACATGCTGACGATGCCGACGCCGCAGCGGACGAAGTAGCGCGGCAACTGCGTGGTGCGCACGCGTTCGGCGAAACGGGCCAGCGGCCGCGGCCCGCGCAGCACCGGCCATGCCAGCATCGGCAACAGGGCGGCGAAACCGAAGGCGTTGCGGAAGAACGCGACCTCCCAGGTCGGCTCGGTCTGCGAAGCCAGGCGTATGCACACCGCCATCAGGCCGAAGCCGAAAGTGCTGGCCAGCATCAGCAATGCGGCGCGCACGGCGACCGGCGTGGCGGCGCGTGGTGG
>DASRYD010000098.1:0-3482 GCA_035653955.1 Pseudoxanthomonas sp. | reverse complement strand
AAAGAAAAACCCGGCCTGATTGCTCAGGCCGGGCTTCGTCTTGTTTTCGACTTTTACGTCGCGTTCTAAATTAGAACGTGATGTCGATGGTCGAACGACGGTTCAGCGGTTCCTTCACGCCGTCGCCGGTGGCGACCGCAGGATCCGATTCACCCTTCCAGTCGACCGCCAGCTTGGAGGCGTCGACACCGAGGCCCGCCAAAGCGTCAGCCACAGTCTTGGCGCGACGTTCCGACAGCTTGATGTTGTACGCAGCCGAACCGGAGGTGTCGGTGTGACCGACGACCACGATACGGGCGGCGTTGCCGGCCTTGGCGTAGTCGGCAGCCGCTTGCACAACCGCTTGCGCATCCGAGGTCAGGTCAGACTTGTCGAACTCGAAGTAGACAATGAACTGACGCGCTTCGTACGCCGGAGGCGGCGGAGGCGGAGGCGGCGGCGGCGGGGGAGGCGGCGGCGGGGCGTCGACGATGGTGACGATCGTCTTCTGTTCCTGTTCCTTTTCCGCCTGCGGGGCGACCGCAGGGATCAGCAGCAGCAGCAGGGCGGCCGCGTGCAGGGCAATGACGAAGGCGATGCCAATGATGCGCGGCCAGCTCAGGCCGGTGGGCTCGTCGTCGTCTCTGCGGTGGATCACGTACGTGTCGCTCATGCGCCTTGCTCGATCTCGTGGTTCGAATCCTGCCGGAACGTCCAGCTTACCCAATCCTGCCGGGTGGTTCCATCGTTTCCGCAGGTCTTTCAGTGGTATTGCGGGGTTCTAACGATTACTTAGCGTTGATGATCTTCTTCGCGTCGTCCGGCTTCTTGACGCCCTTGGCCAGAGCCGACTTGGCCGCTTCCTTGGCTTCCGGCAGGCGGTTTTCCTGGTACAGCACCTTGGCCAGGTTGAGATAGGTCTCGCCGTCCTTCGACAGCGGCGCCCCCTTCTTCCAGGCGTCGATCGCCTGCGGGATCTGGTCCGAATAGTAGTAAGCCTGGGCCAGCGCGACGTAGCTCTGGTAGTCCGGCTTGAGAATGCCCTTCTGGATGCCATCGTTGATGACCGCGATGGTGTCCTTCTCCTTGCCTTCCATGTTGGCGTAGGTGGTGTAGAGCTGGCGGTATTCGCGCTCGTCGGTCATCTGGCCGGAAGTGCGCAGCTTCTCCAGGATCGTGGCGGCCTTGTCCATCTTGTCGGCCTGCATGTACACCGAAGCCAGGTTCATCTGCGCCTTCTTGTCGTCCGGCGACTTGGCGGCGAGCTGCTCGGCCAGCTTGATCGCTTCGTCGTTCTGCCCGGCGTCGGCGTAGGAGGCCATCAGCAGCTGCAGCCATTCGTTCTTCGGCTGCGGGCTGGCGTCGACCGCCTGGCGCAACGTCGCCGCCGCTTCCTTGTAGCGTTCCAGCCGGTACAGGGCGTTGCCCTTGATCACCAGGTCCTCGGGCTTGGCCGACTTGCTCTCGGTCAGGTAGCGGTCGATCGTCGCGAGGCCGTCGGCATACTTGTCGCCCTGGATCTGCAACTGGGCCAGGAACTGCATCGCGGTGAAATGGTTGTTGTTGTCCAACCCGTTCAGTTCGATCGCCTGCTTCGCGAAACCTTCCGCGGCGGCGTTGTCGTCCAGGTTGTAGGCGACCTGGGCGGCGAGGAACGCGGCCAGCGCCTTGTCGTAATTGTTGGCGTTGGCGTCGGCGAGGATCTCGGCGGCCACGGGCTTGGCCTCCTCGAACTTGCTTTCGTTGAATTCGTCGATCAGCTTCTGCAGCTTCTTGCCCATCTTCGACGAACCCTTTTCCTTGGGCTCGACGCGGGTCGCTTCCGGATAGCGGACTTCGGCCTTCTGTTCCTTCTGCGAGCGGCGGTTCCTGCGCTCGCTGCCGCTGTCCGATTGGGCGACGGCGTCGGTGACGATCATGCCGCCCATGGCAAGGGCGATGGCCAGCGACAACAGAGCTTGCTTGCGGTTGCGGAACAGCATGGGGCTTACCTCGAATAGTTCGCTGCGTGGAGTCAGACCACGCGGGGGGCCGAGAAACTAACAGAAAGCGGCGGGTTTCGGGAAGGAATATCGCTGCGGCGGCGCAGCATGGTTCATGCGCAAATTAGCCGCATTTGGGTACGTTGCCGGCCTTGCGCGCGGCCTGGTAACCGGGCATCAGCCCATCGGCGCGCTTGCGCAATTCGGAGATGCGCGATTGCGGGTCCGGGTGGGTGGACAGCCATTGCGGCGGTCGGGAGCCGCCGGCCGCGATCATGTTCTGCCACAAATCCACGACCTGGCCGGGATTGAAACCGGCCTGCGCCATCAGCTGCTGGCCGACCACGTCGGCTTCGCTCTCCTGGGTACGCGAACCCGGCAGCAGGAACAGGCCCTGCACGCCAAGGCCGCCCAGTTGGCTGACCATGTCCGCGCCGCCCTGACCGTAGCGGGCGCCGGCGATCGCCGCACCCAGGCCGAGCAGCTGCTGCGCGCCCATCTGCCGGGTGATGCGTTCTTCGTGGTGGCGCGCGATCACGTGACCGATCTCGTGGCCCAGCACTGCGGCCAACTGGTCCTGGTTCCTGGCCACGGTGAAGATGCCGGTGTTGACCCCGACCTTGCCGCCCGGCAGGGCGAAGGCATTGGGCTCCTTGTCCTCGAACAGCGCGGTCTCCCAGCGCACGCCGCGCCACTGCGCCGGCAGCTGGCGCACGAGCGCGTCGACGACGCAGCGGACTTCCGCGGTTTCCGCGCCGTTGCCGCTGATCTTTTCCTTGGCCTTGGTTTCGGCGAAAGCCTGCGCGCCGAGCTGGTCGAGCTGCTCCTGCGACACGCCGCCGACGATCTGCTTGCGGCCGGTCGGAGAGGTGGTGGTGGCGCAAGCGGCCACGGTCGCGGCGATGGCCAGCCCCAGCAGGGCCGGTTTGAAGATCGGGGCGTTCATGGAATCCTCCCGGGAGAGGGCCGCAGTGTCCGGTACGCCGTCTTAACTTTTCGTCAACCGCGCGATTACGCGCTGCCCAACACCAGCAGGGCCAGCGCGTTGTTCAAGGCATGTGCGGCAATCGGCGCCCACAACGTACCGGTGCGCCGGTAGACCCAGGCGAAAGCGATGCCCATGAAAGCGTAGACCGCCCACAACAACATGGCCGAAGGCCACGGGTTGCCGGTCATGCCCGGGGGTTCGTGCATCAGCGCGAAGGCGATGCCGCTGAGCCACATGCCGAGCAGCGGTTTGCCCGCGGCCCACAAGCGGCCGAACAGCACGCGGCGGAACAGCAGTTCCTCGTACATAGGCGCGATCAGCACCACGAACAGGCAGACGAACCACGGACTGGCCGCCATCGCCTGCTTGATCGGTTCCTGATTGGTCGGCTCGGGCTCCACACCGAATTGCCTGGCCAGCGTGGTCGCCAGCGCGGATAGCGCGAACACCACCACCGCAGTGACCGCGACCCAGCCCCAGGTCGATCCGCGGCGCGCCGCGATGCGCGATGCGGCGCGCTCGGAAGCCGTGGC
>DASRYD010000097.1:0-2812 GCA_035653955.1 Pseudoxanthomonas sp. | reverse complement strand
CCGGCGGCGCGGCGCGCGGCGTCGCTCCGTCCCTGCTCGATGCCGGCATCGCCGAACTGGTGGTCGGCAACCGCACCCCGGAACGCGCCGACGCGCTGGCCGACGCGCTCGGCGAGCCGAAGCGCGCGCATTCGCGCTACTGGGACGACTTGGGCAACCTCGGCGAGTTCGAATTGATCGTCAACGCGACCTCGGCCTCGCGCGGCGGGCAGGGCGAGTTCAGCCTGCCGTTCTCGATCACCACTTCGCGCACGCTGGCAGTGGATTTGAATTACGGCGAGGCCGCGATTCCGTTCATGGCCTGGGCGCGCGCGGCGAACTGCCGCGACGTCTTCGACGGCCTGGGCATGCTGGTCGAGCAGGCGGCGGAAAGTTTCGCGCTGTGGCATGGCACGCGCCCCGACACTGATCCGGTCTATGCCGCGCTGCGCGGCCATAGCGCGATGCTGGTGACGGCGGACTAGGCGCCGGCGGCGATGAAGCTCGAGCAGGCCCGCCGCTACGCCCTGTCGCTGCCGGAAACCGCCGAAGCCCCGCATTTCAACTACACCTCGTTCCGCGTCGCCGGCAGGATCTTCGCCACCGCGCCGCCCGAGGGCACGCACCTGCATGTGTTCGTCGACGAGGAACAACGCGAAACCGCGTTGGCCATCGAACCCGATTTCCTCGAAAAGCTGCACTGGGGCAAGCAGGTACTCGGCCTGCGCGTGACCCTGGCCCAGGCCAAACCGAAGCTCGTCGAATCGCTGCTGCGCCAGGCTTGGGCGCGCAAGGCGCCGAAGCGGTTGCTCTGATCAGCGCGGCAGCCCGCCACGTCCGGGCTATGCGACAACACGCCCGCGCGTTGGCTGTTCACTTCATCGGTCGGTCCACACACAGCGCCATGCGTTCGCACAGGAACGCGATGCGTGCCGCATCGCTGTCCTCGCCGTCGTAGCGCAATACCGTCCAGCGCTCGGTGGCCTGCATCGTTTCGCCCGGCGCCAGCGTGCGCAGCGGCGCGTGCACTTCCATCTCCAGCAGGCCCGCCGCGATGTCGTCGCCGTGATCGAGGTACAACTCGACCTGGCCTTGCTCGGGATGGATGCGTTCGCGTGGCTGGTGCGCGAAGCGGATGATGAAGACCTGTTCCCGGGCGAACCCCGCCATCCATCCGGCGGACGGCTGCAGCAGCAACTTGCCGCGACGCACGGGCTTGCCGGTGGGCAGCGGCGATCCGGTCAGTTCCAACATGCCGTTGCGCACCTGCCATTGCGGCGGCGCCAAGCCCGCGTCGGACTGCATGCGCACGTCCTGTGCCGAAGCAACCGGCACGTAGACGCGCGTGGCGGCCGAAACGCGGGTGTTGAACCACAGATCGCGGGACAGCGGCCGCTCGCGGATGTTGCGTGCGCTTGCGGCGATTTCCACCGTGGCCGGATCGGCGGGGTCGAAGGCGAAGGACTTGCGCAGGCGCACGCCGGTGACCGGGCTGTCGATGCCTTCCAGCACCAGCCGGTCTTCGCGCCGCTCGACCACGCGGGTCGTGGCGAAGGAGAGGTACGGATCCGGCGGCCAACTCGCCCTGGCATCGCGGCGCGCCGGATTCGCCGACTGGTCGCTCCACCAGCCGCTTTGCGGGCCCAGCCAGACATCGTGTCCGAAATAGGCGATGTCGTCGGCCGCCGCCGAAACTTCGGGAACAGGCTGCGCCTGCACCGCTTCGCCCACCTTGATCAGGTTGGGCCAGCCGGCGACACCGAAATGCAGCACGCGCCCGCCCAACGCCGGCGTGACTTCCAGCACCGCGCCGGCAGACGCCAGGCGAATGCGCTCCACTTCCGCTGCCTGCGCAACCCAGCAAAGCGATGCCAGCGAGAACGCGAGCAACGACACGGCGACCGGCCTCACGCGCATGCGGGCATGCCCCACGACCAGGAAACACGAACCACGTTACAACAATCCGTCGCGCTTGACCGCGAGGTAGCGTTCGACCAGCGCGGCGGGCAGCTCTTCGCCGGTCACGTCCAGCACCATCACCCGATGGCTGCGCAATACATCGTGCGCGGCGCTGCGTTGTTCCAGATAGCGAGCCAGCGCGCCGGCGGCGATGGCGTCCTGAAGATCGTGGACATCCTTGCGCAATGCCTCGTCCAGTGCCCGTTCGCGCAGGCTGGCAACGCAGACCAGATGGCGCTTCTGCAACAGGCGCACGGCGGCCAGCAGGTCCTCGATGTCCTCGTCGCGCACGTTGGTGACCAGCATCACCAGCGCGCGGCGGCGTTGGCGCAGCGAAAGCTCGGTCGCGGCGGCGAGGTAATCGGTGGCGACCGGCTGCGGCTGCAGGTCGTAGCTGGCGCGCAGCAGGTTGTCGATCGCGCCGAGGCTGCGCAACGGCGCGACCCAGCGCGATTGCCCGCCCGCGGCCATCAACCCGGCCGCGTCGCCCTGGCGCAACGCGAGGTACGACACCACCAGCGAGGCGTTGAGCACGTGGTCGAAATGGGCCAGCTCGCCTTCGCGCGCCATCATCCGCCGGCCGGTATCGATCAGCATCACCAGTTGCTGGTTCTTCTCGTCCTGGTATTCGCGCGAGATCAGCTTGCGCGAACGCGCGGTCGCCTTCCAGTCGATCTGGCGCAGGCTGTCGCCGACCCGGTATTCGCGCATCTGGTGGAAATCTGTGCCCTCGCCGCGGCGGCGCTTCAGGTGCGCGCCCATCAGCCGCGACGCCTGTTCTGCGCTGAACAGCGCGTATCGGGCCAGCGGGGCGAAGTCGGGATAGACGCGCACGGTCTGCGGCGTGCCGGCGACGCGCGATTGCCGCCACAGC
>DASRYD010000096.1:0-12941 GCA_035653955.1 Pseudoxanthomonas sp. | reverse complement strand
CCTCGCCGCATCGCGTACCGTCGTCCCAGCCTGCTCGCCGGAATCGCGTGCGGACTGGACCGCGCTTTGCACGGCATCCGAATGCATGCCCGCATTCGCGCCCGTCTGCGCCTGCGCGTCGACCGCACCCGCCTGCACATTGGCGCCCGCGCCCACGTGAGTACCGGCCTGTTGCGCCGACGCCAGCGCCGCGAACATCAGGGACGTGGTGGCGACGCCGATGATCATCAGCTTGCGCATGGGAATTCCTCTTCGTTGGTACCACCTATCGTGGCGAGGCAAACCCTAGGCAACGCGACTTGACGGAACGGTGAATTCGCGGAAGGGCCTTCATCGTCCGGACAGGTTCTTGACCGGCACGAGAGCTGCCCCCATCCTGCCGAATTCCGACGACAACGCTGAACCATGAGCAGTCGCTACAACGCCGCCGATATCGAAGTCCTCTCCGGCCTGGATCCGGTCAAGCGCCGCCCGGGCATGTACACCGACACCACGCGGCCCAACCACCTGGCGCAGGAAGTCATCGACAACGCCGTAGATGAAGCGCTGGCCGGGCATGCCGGCGAAATCGAAGTGACCCTGTTCAAGGACGGCAGTTGCGAAGTCGGCGACGACGGTCGCGGCATGCCGGTGGACATCCATCCGGACGAAAAGATTCCCGGGGTCGAACTGATCCTGACCCGTTTGCACGCCGGCGGCAAGTTCAGCAACCGCAATTACACCTTCAGCGGCGGCCTGCATGGCGTCGGCGTCAGCGTGGTCAACGCGCTATCGAGGAAAGTCGAGATATTCATCAAGCGCGAAGGCAACGAATACCGGATGGAGTTCCGCGACGGCGACGCCGCGTCGAAGCTGGAAACCGTCGGCACGGTCGGCAAGAAGAATACCGGCACGCGCCTGCGCTTCTGGCCCGACCCGAAATATTTCGATACGCCGAAGTTCAACACCCGCGCACTGCGCCACCTGCTGCGCGCCAAGGCAGTGCTGTGCCCCGGCCTGACCGTCAAGCTGTACGACGAAGCCACCGGCGAACGCGACACCTGGCATTACGAGGACGGCCTGCGCGATTACCTCAAGGGGGAGATGCAGGGACGCGAACTGCTGCCGCCGGAGCTGTTCGTCGGCCAATTGAAGAAGGACACCGAAATCGTCGACTGGGCGGTGGCGTGGGTGCCGGAAGGCGAGCTGGTGCAGGAAAGCTACGTCAACCTGATCCCGACCGCCCAGCACGGCACCCACGTCAACGGCCTGCGCAGCGGCCTGACCGATGCGCTCCGCGAGTTCTGCGATTTCCGCAACCTGTTGCCGCGCGGCGTCAAGCTGGCGCCGGAAGACGTATGGGACCGCGTCGCCTTCGTGCTGTCGCTGAAGATGACCGACCCGCAGTTCAGCGGACAGACCAAGGAACGCCTGTCCTCGCGCCAGGCCGCCGGCTTCATCGAAGGCGCTGCGCACGACGCCTTCAGCCTGTGGTTGAACCAGCACGTCGACTTCGGCGAGAAGATCGCCCAGCTCGCCATCGAACGCGCCGCAGCGAGGCTGAAGACCGAAAAGCAGGTCGTGCGCAAGAAGGTCACGCAGGGCCCTGCCCTGCCCGGCAAGCTGGCCGACTGCATTTCGCAGGACCTGTCGCGCACCGAACTATTCCTGGTCGAAGGCGATTCGGCCGGCGGCAGCGCCAAGCAGGCGCGCGACAAGGATTTCCAGGCGATCCTGCCGCTGCGCGGCAAGATCCTCAATACGTGGGAAGTCGCCTCCGGCGGCGTCCTCGCATCGAACGAAGTGCACGATCTCGCCGTGGCCATCGGTTGCGATCCGGGCAAGGACGACATCGGCGGCTTGCGCTACGGCAAAATCGTGATCCTCGCCGACGCCGACTCCGACGGCCTGCACATCGCGACCTTGCTCAGCGCGTTGTTCCTGCGCCACTTCCCCGCGCTGGTCGACGCGGGCCACGTGTTCGTGGCGATGCCGCCGCTGTTCCGCGTCGACGTGGGCAAGCAGGTGTTCTACGCGCTGGACGAGGAAGAGAAGCGTCTGCTGCTGGAAAAGGTCGAGCGCGAGAAGATCAAGGGCGCGGTCAACGTGACCCGTTTCAAGGGCCTCGGCGAAATGAACCCATCGCAGCTGCGCGAATCGACCATCCATCCGGACACCCGCCGGTTGGTGCAACTGACCGTCGACGATGCCGGTGAAACCCGTAGCTTGATGGACATGCTGCTGGCGAAGAAGCGAGCTTCGGACCGGAAGACCTGGCTGGAAACCAAGGGAGACCTGGCTTCGCTGGAAGTTTGATCGCCATCCGCTCCCATAGGCCGTTTCGACGAACCCTCTGCCTCTCGTCGGAGGCCTATTACGCTGTGGTTGGAGCCCGGAACGTGGCCTCACCCCGTGGGGAACATGCCCCCGCCTCGCTTGGCAGTGACGTTCCGCACCGCGCCTTGCAAAGAGCGTGCGGAGCACGCTAAATGCGCACTGGCCATGCAATGGGGACATGGCCCCACATGGAGGGAGCCATGAGATCCACCGCCTATCTCCGTCATGCCTTCGCGCTGGCGGCCGCGTTGTCCGCGCCTGTTTTTGCCCAAAGCCCGTCTGCTCTGGATTTTTCCAAGCACGCGGAAATCAGCGATATCGCCCTTTCGCCCGATGGAAAGTACATCGCACTTGCCGTGCCTTCCGCGGACGGCATGGAAACCCAATTGCACGTGGTCGCGCTGGACGGCCAGGGCAAGGTCCAGGCAATGCGGTTCGGTCGCCAGAACCATGTCGCCGACATTGTTTGGAGCGACAACGATCAGGTTGTGGTCGCACGAGCCAGGATGGAGCCGCTCCGTGCTCGCCCGTACAGCTATGGCGAGCTGATGAGTTCGGACGTCACCGGCAAGACGCAGGAAACCCTGTTCGCCTATATCGAGGACGATGGCGCCCGCTCCGGGCGACGCAAGGATCGAGGGTTCGCCAGTATCGTGAAGGTGCTGGACGACGAACCAGGCAAGGTACTGGTCGATTTCACCGCATGGCCAGACAGCCGTGGCGACGAGGAGCAGACTACCTCGATCTACAAGGTGGATACACGGACAGGCAATCGCCAGGAGTTGGAACAGACGAAGGAGACCGCATCCTTCATGTTCGATCACGCTGGACGGGCGCGCCTCAAGATCACCTCCGACGATAACGACGACCCGGTGCTTGCCTATCGACCCGGGGCTGGCAACGAGTGGATGCCGGTGCCGAAATCTCTGGCCGGCTACAACATGAGCCTGCTGTACGTAGAGCCCGACAACAATACCGCCTACGCCAGCATCACCGACAAGAACGAGCCTGCTCAGTTGTACAAGATCGACTTGGCCAAAGGGACGCGAACCCGACTTGCCGGTAGCGATGAAGTGGCGATCTCCCGGGTGATGTACGCCGGCCACGACGGCCCGCCGTTCGCGGTCATTTACGACGCGGCCAAACCTACGATCCAGTACCTCGATCCGACGTCGGACTGGGCGAAGCTGCATGCCGGCTTGCTGAAGTCCTTTCCGGGACAAATGGCGTCTTTCGTGCAATGGACGCGGGACAACAGGAAGGTGCTGTTCACTGTCTGGGGCGATCGGAATCCGGGGGCCTATTACCTGCTGGATCGCGATGCCAACAAGGTCCAACTGGTCAATGAGTTGATGCCATGGATGAAAGCCGGTTCGCTGGCCTCCACCCGGCCGATCAGTTTTACCACCGGCGACGGATTGACGTTGCACGGTCTCTACACCGCACCTGCCGGTACCGGCGCCAGGCCGATGGTCGTCCTGCCCCATGGTGGCCCGCACGGCCCATACGACAGCTGGGGTTTCGACCCGGATGCGCAATTCCTCGCCAGCCGGGGCTACGCCGTTCTGCAGATCAACTTCCGTGGCTCGGGCGGTCGCGGCAAAGGCTTCGAGGAAAGCGGCTACCGCGAATGGGGCGGCAAGATGATGGACGACGTCGCCGACGGCGTGCGCTGGGCCATCGACAACAAACTGGCGGATCCGAACCGCATCTGCACCTTCGGTGCCAGCTTCGGCGGTTACGCCGCATTGATGCAGCCGATCCGATATCCGGAACTGTACAAGTGCGCGATCGGCTACGTCGGCGTGTACGACCTCGAAGTCATGAAGAAGGAAGGCGATATCAAGGACCGTGCTTCCGGCAGGCGATACCTGGATCGCGTGCTGGGGACCGATACGGCCAGGCTCAAAGCTTGGTCGCCGGCGCAGAACGTCGACAAGATCAAAGTGCCCGTTTTCCTGGCCCAGGGTTCCATCGACCAACGCGTACCGATGGAGCAGTTCAACGCACTGACTTCAGCCTTCAAAAGGCAGGGAGTCCCGGTCGAAACCATGGTCGCCTCCGGCGAAGGCCATGGCTTCTACAAGCCCGAAACCCGCGCCGAGCTCTATCGCCGCATCGAGGCCTTCCTCGACAAACACATCGGACACTGACGCAGGCGGAAATTGCGCTCTCGGCGGGCGCCCAAGGCGCCCGCCGTTTACGCAACGCAAACCCCGCAAGTGCGATAACCGCGGCATGGCCGCGCATCCATACACCTTCGGGCTGGAAGAAGAGTATTTCCTGGTCCGCCGCAATGCGCGGCGGTTGCGGCACATGCCGCGGGCGTTCTTCGACGAGTGCCGCGTTGCCATCGGCGATGTCCAGTTCGGCCATGAATTGCTGCAGACCCAGGTCGAAGTGCAGACCGCCGTCCACCGCGACACCGGGGAAGCGCGACGCGACCTGATCGGCTTGCGCACTCGCGTCGCCCAAGTCGCGCAGCGGCATGGACTGGCGATCCTCGCCGCAGGCACGCATCCGCGCGAATCGTGGCGGCAGCAACGCAGCACGGTGAAGCCGCACTACGACCAGGTGATGGCGCAGCTGCAGTTGCCGGGACGGCGCAACCTGCTGTGCGGGTTGCACGTGCACGTGCAACCGGCCGACGTCGATGCGCGCATCGACCTGATGCGGCGGGTACAGCCGTTCCTGCCGATGTTGCTGGCGCTCAGCACCTCATCGCCGTTCTGGATGGGACAGCCGACCGGGCTGATGGGCTATAGGCAGACCGCCTATCAGGAAATCCCGCGCACCGGCCTGCCGCCACTGTTCGTCGACCAGGCCGGCTACGACCGCTACCTGCGGCGCCTGATCCAGTCCGGCGCGATCGAGAACGCCGGCTTCCTGTGGTGGGCGTTGCGTCCGTCGTTGAATTTCCCGACGCTGGAATTGCGCGTGACCGACTGCTGCACGAGCGCCGAAGACGCACTGGCCATCGCCCAGCTGTTTCGCTGTCTCATTCGCTATCTGGAGCGCCAGCCGCAACTGCATGCCGGCCTGGATGCCGGCGTTCAGGCCATCGTTGCCGAGAACCTGTGGCGTGCACAGCGTTACGGCTTCGATGCCGGCCTGATCGACCTGTCGAGCAATCGCCTGGTCTCGATGCGAGAAATGTTCCGCAACCTGCAGCAGGTGCTGGTCGAAGACGTGGCCGCGCTCGGGGTAGAGGCCGAATTCGACCATCTCTGGCACATCCTGCAGACAGGCACCAGTGCGCACCGGCAAATGGAGATCTATCGCGAAATCCGCGCGCAGGGCGCGTCGCGCAGCGACGCACTGCAAGCGGTGGTCGACTGGCTGACGCAGGCCAGCGTTCCGACCATGCCCGGGTGAGCTACGCGACTCGTTGTCGCGAGACTACGAATATGCCCGCCATCACCAGCAAAGTGCCCGCAACCTGCCACGACCCCATCGGTTCGCCGAGCACGCACAGACTCAACACGATGGTCGACACCGGGCCGAGCATGCCGATCTGCGCGGCCGTGGCCGAGCCGATGCGCTTCACCGCCAGCATAGTGGCGAGCACCGGCAGCACCGTGCAGGCCGTGCCGTTGAGCAGCGACAGCCAGTACACCTGCGACGGGAGCGCAAGCGCGTCGAACGGACGCAGCAACAGGAATTGGCCGATGCACAATGCGCCGGCGACGCTGCTGGCGTAGGCGGTCAGGCGCACCGCGCCTATTCGCGACACGATTTCGCCGCTGCCGTACAGATAAATGGCATAGGCCAGCGCGCTGCCGAATACCAGCCCGCCGCCCAGCAGGATGTCGCCGCCGCCATGGTCCAGATCGTGGCCGAATGCAAGCAATACGCCGAGATAGCTCGTCCCCAAGGCGGCCAGTTGCAGTCGTGTCGGTCGCCGCCTGGCGAATGCGACGCCGATCAGCAGCACCAGCGTCGGGGTCAGATACAGGATCAACCGTTCCAGCGTCGCGGTGATGTAAGCCAAGCCGGCGAAATCGAGGAAGCTGGCAAGGTAATAGCCGAAGAAACCGAGCGCGAGGATCCGCCATCGATCCGCGCGACCCAGTTTTGGCGCCCTGCGTGCGGCCCATACGCCCATTCCCGCGAAGAACGGCAACGCCACCGCCATCCGCAGCGCCAGCAGGGTCACCGCATCGGCGCCATAGCGGAAACCGAGCTTGACGATGATGGCCTTGCCGGAGAACGCGATGGCGCCCAACGCCGCCAATACGATGCCGGAGCGGTCGATGCGGCGCATCGGCATGGTCGGCGCCGAAGTCTCATGGATCAGGTCTTCGGCCGGCGCGACATCCAGGGCCTGGACCGCATCCTCGCTCTGCTCCTCGGCGCTCATGCCAACGTAGCCAGCAGCAGCTCGCGGATCACCGCTTGCACGCGCACGGCACGCTCCGGCAGGTATTCGAACGAATCCTCGTCCATGTAGTTGCGCTGCGCCAGTTCCAGCTGCACGGCTTGCACGCCGTTCCCGACATCGTGGTACTGGCGGGTGATGTAGCCGCCCTTGAAGCGGCCGTTGACCGCCGCATCGTCCACATCCTGCGCCGCCAGGATGGCTTCGAGCCGCCGCTGCAGTTCCGGTCGGCAACTGGTGCCGCCTGCCGTGCCCAGGTTGAACCCGGGCAAGCGACCTTCGAACAGGAACGGCAATTCGCCGCGGATCGAATGCCCTTCCCACAGCACCACGCGGCCATGCGCGTCGCGGATGCGTGCGATTTCTTCCTGCAACGCCGCATGATACGGACGCCAGTAGACGCCGACGCGCCTAGCGATTTCTTCGGCGACCGGTTCCTGCTCCGGCAGGTAGACCGGTTCGCCGGTGAACCTCACGACCGGGCACAGTCCGGTGGTGTTCTGCCCCGGATACAACGACGTGTCGTCCGGCGGCCGGTTCAGGTCGACGACATATCGCGAGTGGCGCGGCGCGAGGATCGACGCACCGAGTTCGCGGGCGAAGGCGTACAACCGCGAGACGTGCCAGTCGGTGTCGGGCACGCGTCGCGCGCCATCGGTCAATCGCACGGCGATGTCGTCGGGGACGCAAGTGCCGTCATGCGGCAGGCTGATCAACAGCGGCGCGCTGCCGCGATGCAGGTCGAAGATTTCCATCCGCTCAGTTTAGCGGAGTGCGCTCCGTCGCAACGTCGGCCATTGCCAGTACGTGGCGGCACGCCACAACCACTCCAGAGGGCCATACCGGAACTTCGACAGCCACAACCTGCTGAAGACCAGTTGCAGTGCGAACACCACCAGCACGAAGGCCATCTGTCCCGGCCGCGACACCTGCTCCCAATAGCCGAGCCCATAGCCGAAGAAGAACAGCGTGCCGATGATCGACGCGCCAATGTAATTGCTCAACGCCATCTGCCCCGCCCAACGCAAGGGCGCCAGCAACTTCGACCCGATGCCGGTGTGGATCAGGCAAACCAATGCGGAAAAGTAGCCGAGGCTCATCGGCAATGTCGCCCACATGAACAACCCGTTTGCCGCCAGCGCCGATGGCTGCTTGCCTTGGCCGGGCATGAAGGTCGGCGCATGCAACGCCAGCGCACCCAAGGTCATCGCCAGACCCAACGGCAAGGCCCATGCGGCCAACCGCTTGAACAGGCCCAGATGCCGGCGCAAATCGCCGACGATGCCGCTGCGCACGTACCAGAACCCGATCAGGAACATCGCCAACGCGGCCGATGCCAGCCCAGCCGCACCCGGCAAATCCTCGGCGTATTGCTTTGCCCGGGCGGCGACGGCTTCGGCATAACTGCCGCGGGAGTCGATGCGGACTTCCTCGGCGCGGCGCGTGATGTATTTCTTCTGCGCTTCCTCGCGCTTCTGCACCTCGGCCTGCGTCGGCTTGGCAGCCTGCTGCGGCATCGCCGCCATCACCATGGAACCGGCCAGCATCGCCGCGAACGGCAGCGAAAAAGCCGCAACGCCGAACTTCCAGTACCGGTCCAGCGAGCCGCGATGCAGGAAGAACATGAAAACGCCGACCAGGACGAGGAAGAACAGGCCCGCTCCCACTGCCGGCGAACGCAGGGCCAGGCCCGTGGCGACGAGCGACAACAGGGCGACCAGCCACGTCTTCCAACTGCGGGCGACGATCATCAGCAGGCCCAATGCCGCAATCGCATAGTTGTGCAGAATGTCGCCGGTCCAGATCAACATGAAATGCAGGCTGCCGAGCAGGAACAGCATGACGATGCGGCGCACGTACGGCGCCACGAAGCGCCGGCCGGCACGCTCGGCTCGGCCCAGCATCACCGCGAAGCCCATGCCGAACAGCAGCGAAAACAGCGTCCAGAATTTTCCCTGCACCAGCACGTAGACCAGCCAGCTGACCGCGTAATCCATTCCGTGCAACGCCGGATCGATACCACGCCCCAGATCGGCGGTAGGCCGGGTGAACCACTCCACGTTCATCACGAAGATACCGAGCAGGGCGAAGCCGCGCACGATGTCCAGCGCATGGATGCGTTGTTCCTGCGCGACCGGCGCGAAATCGGTTCGCGCTTCCGACGCCGCGGCGTCGATGGATCGCATGGTTTCGGTCATGGCGTCTGCGCTCGGTTTCCGTGCCGCCAGCATCGTCCGCGCCCGAAGGAGCGGTCAGTGCCAGAGGTCACGCGAGGCTACGCCCTTTCGCGTCAGGCGAAACGCCCGGGCGAATACGGCGCCGGATCGATGGCCGGTTCTCGCCCCGTGATCAGGTCCGCCATCAATTGGCCGGTCGCAGCGCTCATGCTGATGCCGAGCATGCCGTGGCCCGCGGCGAGCCACACGTTGCGCTGGCCGGGCACCCGGCCGATCGCCGGCATGTCGTCGCTGCTCATCGGTCGCCATCCATACCAGCGCTCCTCGACGGTCGCGCCGACCGGTTCGTGCAGGTATTCGCGCGCCGCCTGTTCGAGCATGCCAAGGCGCGTTTCGTTGAGCGACGTGTCGTAGCCGGAGAATTCCATCGTGCTGCCCAGGCGGAAGCCGCTGTCCCAGGCGGTCACGCAAACGGAGCGGTCGCGCAGCGACAGCGGACGCTTCGGCACCAGGCTGGGCCGCGAATAGGTGATCGAATAGCCCTTGCCCGGCTGCACTGGCAGGTGGAACCCCAGCGAGCGGGTCAGTTGCGGCGACCACGCCCCCAGCGCGATCACCGCCTCGCGCCCGCGACGTTCGCCCTGCGAGGTCAGCACGCGCACGCCGCGGGCATCGGAGCGCACTGCTTCGACCTTGCAGTTCTCTTCGATGGCGCCGCCCGAAGCCCTTACCACCCGCGCCAGTTCCGCCACGTAACGGTCCGGGCGAAGGCGTGCGTCGCCGGGGAAACGGATCACACCGGTCACGCCGTCCTTCAATGCCGGCTCCGAGGCGAGGTACGTACGCCCGTCGATCGCTTCGCTGGGAATGTCGAATTCGCGCAGTTGCTCGCACTCGCGGACATTGCGCTCGAAGTTCTGCAGATCGCGGAACACGTAGTCCACGCCATCCTCGACGAACTCGCATTGCAGGCCATGGCGCCGCACCCAATCCGCGAGCCTCGCGCGCGAATCGTTGAGAATCGCCGCACGCCCCAGTGCGCTGGCGCGCCAATCCTTGCGATTGCAGCGCGCAGCGAACCGCAGCAGCCAGCGCCACAACGTCGGATCGAGTCGAGGCTTGATGTACAGCGGTGCGCCCGGCGTCAACATCCAGCGCAAGGCCTGCAACACCATGCCCGGCGCAGCCAGCGGAGGCGCATGGCTGGGCGTGATGGTGCCGCAATTGCCGTGCGAGGCGCCGCTGCCGATGGCGCGGGCTTCGAGCACACGTACTTTTCGCCCGCCAGCGGCCAAAGCCAGCGCAGTCGCCAGTCCGACAACCCCGCCGCCGATGACCAGGATTTCCGATTCGTCGTTCACGACATTCAGTCTATCGGATTCTGCTGCACCGCACCGGACAAAAAAATTATTCAAATCATGCAGATGCACTACGACAGAATTTCAACATTCAGGAATAAGTAATTCCTGTTCCGGTACGGAGAAAACGCCTTGACCGTTTCTCAGGAAACCATCTAAGTTCCGGTCACCGTCTTGTCTTGGTCATGTGTTACGGACAAAGCGCAAGCAATGTCCGGCGGGAAACTGCGCGCTTCGGCCAGCGCGACGGATGCAGCCTGCCCGCTCCGGCGGGTCCTACCACCCAAGTAAGGACAATCAATGCAACTCAATGCTCGTTTGTTGTCCACGGCCATCGCCGTGTCGCTTGCCCTCGCTGCTCCCGCCTTCGCCGCCGCCGACCAGACGTCGGCCGCCATCCGCGCGAAGGGCCTGATCAATGGCGCTGGCGCCGCCGCCGCATTCCGCGCCGATGCGGATGCCTTCACCGCCAAATCCGTGACCGTCGACCAGGACGGCACGGAGCACGTGCGCCTCGATCGCACCTACCGCGGCCTGCGGGTCGTCGGCGGCGACCTGGTCGTGCATTCGAAGAACGGCAGGTTCAAGTCGGTCAGCCAGACGCTGAAAACGACGGGCCGCCCCGATCTGGCGCCGACGCTCAACGCCGACGACGCCATGGTCGAAGCCGGTGCCTATTTCGACGGCCAGATCAACCGCATCAACAACAACGGCCTGGTGGTCTGGGCGCGCGGCAAGCAGCCCGTGCTGGCTTACGAGGTCAACGTGGTCGGCAACCGCGCCGACGGCTTCGCCGACAAGCTGGTCTACGTGAACGCCCTCAACGGCAAGGTCGTGGGCACCGACGACATCTTCAAGACCGTCGCGGCCACCGGCACCGGCAAGACCCTGCTGCTGGGCAACGTGTCCATGACCACCAACAGCATTTCCGGCGGTTACCAGCTGGTGGATCCGACCCGTGGCGGCGGCAATACCCGCGACGGCGGCGGCAAGGTCATCGACCGCGTGTACAACAGCGCGCCGATCATGACCGACGCCGACAACGTCTGGGGCAACAACAACGAATCCGACGTCGCCAGCGAGGCCTCCGACGCGCATTACGGCGTGGCCGCGACCTGGGACTTCTACATGAGCACCTTCGGCCGCAGCGGCATCTACAACGATGGCGTGGGCGTGAAAAGCATCGTCAACATCATCTTCCAGAGCCAGGGCTATCGCGGCGGCGGCAACGCCGGCTGGTACGGCGCGCCGTACAAGTTCATGGCCTACGGCAGCGGCGATTCCACCTGGTATCCGGTGGTGGCGATCGACGTGGCCGGCCACGAGATGACCCACGGCGTCACGGAAGCGGTGAATGGCCTGACCTATTCCGGCGACGCCGGCGGCCTGAACGAGGCCTCGTCCGACATCATGGGCACGATGGTCGAGTTCTCCACCAACAATGCCGCCGACCCGGGCGACTACCTGATCGGCGAGAAGATCTGGCGCAGCAATCCGACCGGCACCAAGGCCCTGCGCTACATGTACCGGCCGTATGCCGACGGCGCTTCGTACGATTGCTACCCGGCCGCAGGCTTCGGTGGCGTGGATCCGCACTACTCGTCGGGCCCGGCCAACCACTTCTTCTACCTGCTGGCGGAAGGCACCGGGACCAAGACCTTCGGTGGCGTGACCCACGCGCCGTCGACCTGCAAGGCCGGCGACACCAAGAACGGTACCGGCACCGCGGCCGTGACCGGCATCGGTCGCGCCAAGGCGCAGGCGATCTACTACCGCGCGATGGACCTGTACTTCACCTCGGGCACGACCTATCCGCAGGCCCGCACGGCCACGCTCAACGCGGCGACCGACCTTTACGGTGCCGGCTCGGCGGAATACAACGCCGTGGCTTCCGCCTGGACGGCAGTCAACGTCAACTGATCGCGGGAACCGCGTCACGCAACGAGAAACGGCCCGCGCAAGCGGGCCGTTTTCTTTCATGCGCCGCGAAGCCGCCGGACTTCAGTGATGGTGGCCGCCGTCGCCGTGCACGTGGCCGTGCTCGAGTTCTTCCGGCGAAGCTTCGCGTACGTCGACGATTTCCACGTCGAAGTGCAGGTCCTTGCCGGCCATCGGATGGTTCAGGTCGACGTCGACCACGCTCATGCCCACCTTTTCGATGGTCACCGCGCGCGGGCCGAAGTTGGTCTGCAGCACGACCTGCTCGCCGGGGGTCAGCTTCTGGCTGCCGAAGTGCTTCTTCGGCACGCGCTGGATCATGCCATCGCGGCGCTCGCCATATGCGTCAGCGGCGGCCACGTCCACGCCGAAGCTGTCGCCGGCCTCGCGGTCCTGCATGGCCGTTTCCAGGCCCGGGATGATGTTGCCGTGGCCGATCAGGATCGCCAGCGGCTCGCGGTCCTTCGAGCTTTCGATCGGCTCCTTGCCGACTTCGGAAACGGTGTAGTGGAAACGGACGACGCTGTCTTTGGCGATTTTCATGCGGGACTCGGAGAGGGGCTGCGCACGCAGCGGGGGCGGCTTGTCGGCCGCGTGGGATTGCGGTCAAGATGGACCGCGATGAAAGCCGCGCATTATCCGGGCAAGCCGCCCCGCATTCCAGCGACGCCCCCTGTCACGTGGGCTGTCCTTGCCCTGCGTGCGGCAGGGATGGCCGCGGTGCTGGCGTTGGCCGCCTGCGGCGGCGGCAAGCAATCCGTCCGCCGCCCCACC
>DASRYD010000095.1:0-3586 GCA_035653955.1 Pseudoxanthomonas sp. | reverse complement strand
GGATTGCTGGTGGGTGCGACTCTAGCGACTAACGCAATTTCACCAGCCAACCGTGGCGGTCGGGAACACGGCCGTACTGGATATCGGTCAGTTCCTTGCGGATCGCCATCGTCACCTCGCCGGCCGGCGCGTCGATGTCGCCGATCGTGAATCCCTCGCCCTTCAGTTCGCCGATGGGCGTCACCACCGCGGCGGTACCGCAGGCGAACGCTTCGACGATGTCGCCCGACGCCACGCCGCTCTTCCATTCGTCGATGGATACCTTGCGCTCTTCCACCCGCAAGCCGCGGTCGCGCGCCAGTTGCAGGATGCTGGAGCGGGTGACGCCCTCGAGGATGCTGCCCGACAGTTCCGGCGTGACGATGCGACCGTCCTTGTAGACGAGGAACCCGTTCATGCCGCCGAGTTCCTCCAGGTACTTGCCCTCGACCGGATCGAGGAACAACACCTGCGAGCAGCCGTTCTCGCGGGCTTCCAGCTGAGGCAGCAGCGAAGCGGCGTAGTTGCCGCCGCACTTGGCCGCGCCCGTGCCGCCCCTGGCCGCGCGCGCGTAGTGCTGCGACAACCAGATCGACACCGGCGCAACGCCTTTCGAGAAATAGGCGCCGGCCGGGCTGGCGATGACGAGGTACGAGACCGCGTTCGCCGCGCGCACGCCGAGGAAGGCCTCGGTGGCGATCATGAATGGACGGAAATACAGGCTGCTTTCCGGCGCCGACGGCACCCAGTCGTGATCGATGGCGATCAGTCGGCGCAGCGACTCGGTGAATTCGGCCACCGGCAGCTCCGGCAGCGCGAGGCGCCTGGCCGAACGCTGCAGGCGCGCGCCGTTGGCATCGGGACGGAAGGTCCAGATGGAACCGTCGGCATGGCGATAGGCCTTGATGCCTTCGAAGATTTCCTGGCCGTAATGCAGTACCGACGCGGCCGGATCCAGCGCGAGCGGGCCGTAGGCGCGGACCTGCGCGTCGTGCCAGCCCTTCGCCTTGTCCCACTGGATGGCGACCATGTGGTCGGTGAAGTACTTGCCGAAGCCGAGTTCGCCGGCAAGGATGGCCGCGCGCTGTTCGGGGCTGCGGGCTCGATCGGAAGGGGCGATCTGGTAAACCAGCGGGGAGTTGGCGGGGGCGTTCATGGAAAATCCTCGTGGAAACCCGCCCATTATGCCGCCGAAGCGCCGGTCGGGCCTTCACCGCGTGGTGCCCGCACCGGGGACATGGCCCGGTTGCGGTTACAGCATTCCGGTTTCGAGCCTCGCCGCTTCGCTCATCATGTGGCGGCCCCATGGCGGGTCGAACACCAGCTCGACGTCGGCTTCGGCGATGGTCGGAATCATCTCCAGCTTGCTGCGCACGTCGTCGACCAGGATCTCGCCCATGCCGCAGCCCGGCGCGGTCAGGGTCATCTTCACCTCGACCTCGCGCTTGCCATCGTCGCGGCGCTTCACGCTGGCTTCGTAGACCAGGCCCAGGTCCACGATGTTGAACGGGATTTCCGGATCGAAGCAGGTGCGCAACTGTTTCCACACCAGGGCTTCGACCTCATCGTCGCCGGCGCCTTCGGGCAGGTCCAGCGATTCCGGGGGTTCCTTGCCGATCGCGTCCGCGTCCTTGCCGGCGATGCGGAACAGGTTGCCTTCGACGAACACCGTGTAGCTGCCGCCCAGCGCCTGGGTGATATAGCCGTAGCTGCCCGCGGGCAAGGTCACGCTGTCGCCCTGCGGCACCATCACGGCGGCGCAATCGCGTTCGAATTGGACAGGTTCGCTGCTGCGGGAATACATGGGAAACACATGGGGGCCGCATCGCGCGGCGCAAGCCGCATTTTAACGGTTCGGCGCCTCGGCCGCGGAATCATGCGGCGGACACAATGTCCCAGTCGGCGCATTTCCGCATGGTCGCGCTATCCTGCGCGGCCATGCCGGAGCCCCGATGACCGAATCTTCCGCCGCGCACGGCTCCGGCCGATCCGTTGCCCTCCCCCTGTCCATGCTCGCCATCGGCTGCCTCGGCGTGGCCGCCGCGTGGGTGTTGCTGGCGCTGTACGGCAACGGGCAGAAGGGCTGGATGGCCGTGGTTGCCGCACTGGATGCCGCGTGGATGCTGCGCCTGGGCGGCCTGCGCCCGGGTCGGTGGCGCGCTGTACTGGCGGTGCTGGGCACGCTGGTCGTCGTCGCCCTGGCCAACTGGAGCATCGCCGCGCTGCAGATCGGCCTGCCGATGGGCCTGGACCTGTGGGAATCGCTGTCGAAACCGGGTCTCGGCTATGTCTGGTTGCTGGCCGGATTGGCCAACAGCACGTTCGACAAGGCCTGCATCGCGGTGGCGGTTGCGCTTGCGGCGTGGTTCGGCCGCTGACGCGGCCGTCCCGCGTTCACTCGGGCATTTCGTCCAGGCACTGCGCGAACAAGGCCACCGCCTGTTCGATCTCCGCCACGGACAGGGTCGCATAGCCCAGCAGCAATCCCGCACGGTCCGGGGGCGCGATGTAGTACTGGGAAATGGGCGCCAGCCACAATCCACGCTTGCGCGCATGGTCGATGAAGGCTTCGCCTTGCATGCGGTCGCGCCCGCGTAGCCACGCCACCAGATGCATGCCGGCATGCGAATCGGCGATTTCGACGCGGTCGCCGGCCAACCGCTTCAGGCCGTCCAGCAACGCGGTGCGCCGCTCCTTCAGGGTCTTGGCGGTGCGGCCGAGGTGGCGCTCGAAGCCCCCGTCGGCCATGAATCCGGCCAATGCCGCCTGCTCCACGGTCGGCGCGCCGAAGTCGTCCAGCCATTTCGCCGCAACGAAGTCGCTGCGCAATTGCGGCGGTACCACCATGTAGCCGAGCCGGATCGACGGGAACAGGGTCTTGGAAAACGTGCCGATGTAGACGACCCGGTTGTCGCTGTCGAGCGAACGCAGCGCCGCCAACGGCCTGCTGTCGTAGCGGAATTCGCCGTCGTAGTCGTCCTCGAAAATCCAGCAATCGTAGCGCCGCGCGTATTCCAGCAGGGCCAACCGTCGTGGCAGCGACAGCACCGCCCCCAGCGGGAACTGGTGCGACGGCGTCACGCATACCAGTTGCGGACGCCGTGCCGGCAACGCATCCACGCACATGCCTTGCGCATCCACGGGCACCGGCACCACGCGCGCGCCATGCGCCTTCAGCACCGTGCGGACGGCGGTGTATTGCGGATCCTCCATCGCCACTTCATCGCCTTCGTCGAGCAGCACGCGCGCTGTCAACGCCATCGCCTGCTGGGTGCCGCCGACGATCAGCACGTCGTCGGGGACGACATGCACGCCGCGGCGCCGCGCGAGGTAGTCGCAGACCGCTTCGCGCAACACCGGCAGGCCCTGCGCCGTCGGGTAATCAGGCGGGGTGTACTGGGCCGCTCGCGACAGCTCGCGCGCCCACGCGCTGGTCAGCGCCGGATTGGTCGACGGCTTGCCGTAGTGGAACGCGTATCTCGGCATCGGCTCGCGCGGGCCGAGCAGGCGCGCGGAGTCGAGCAGCTCGCGCGCACGCCGCGCATAGGCCGATTGCGGTTCGACGGCCCCGGCCGGCACCGAGGCCGCGGCGGCCTGCAGCGGCGGC
>DASRYD010000094.1:0-1547 GCA_035653955.1 Pseudoxanthomonas sp. | reverse complement strand
GGCGACCGCGTGGTCGGCGATTCGGCCGCCTCGGCCACGCCGATGTTCACCGTCAACGTGCTCGATCCGCTGCGCGTGGTGGTGGACGTGCCGCAGAGCGCCGCCTTGCAGGTGCGCCCCGGCTTGCGCGCCGAGGTGAGCTTCCCGGAACTGCCGGGCGAAACCTTCCAGGCCGAAGTGATCCGCAGCGCGCAGAGCATCTCCAGCAGCATCGGCGCGATGCGCGTGGAGCTGCGCCTGCCCAATCCCGACAATCGCATTCCCGCCGGCATGGTCGGCGAGGTGAAGCTGTCGGTGCCGCGCACCGCCGCCGCGGTGATCGTGCCTGAGTCGGCGGTGATCACCGATGCCGGCGGCACGCGGGTCGCGCTTCTGGATGCGGGGTCGAAACTCGATTACCGGCGCGTCAAGGTCGGACGCAATCTTGGCGGCGAGATCGAGATCCTCGATGGCATCGCCGCCGGCGATCGGATCGTGCTGGCGCCGAACGCCCTGCTGAAGGCGGGCACGCGCGTGGTCGCCAAGAAGAATCCGCCGCCGGCGGCGTAAGCAAGCGAGGGTGCGATGACATCCGTCCGATCGCGCGCGGTCGCCGCGCGGTCGTTCCGCGCCGGATGTCATTCCTTGGGAAGAGCGCGATGACGATGTTGCAAGTACGTCCGTTCGGCCGCCATTCGCCGCTCATGCGTTGCGCGTCGTGGAGAGCCGATGCTAGCCTCCGGCTGCTTGTAACTGCGTGACGAGCTGCCTGCGCGAATGACCGAACAGCGACCGAATCTGGCGATCCGCCGTGCCGTGCCTGCCGATGCGCAGGTATTGTCGACGCTGGCGGCACAGACCTTCACCGAAACCTTCGGCCACCTGTATCCGGCCGAGGACCTGGCGTTCTTCCTGCGAGATGCCTATGCGCCGGAGAAGCAGGCGACGATCCTGTCGCATCCGGACTATGCGGTGTGGCTGCTGGAAGACGAGGGCGTGGCGGTGGGCCATGCCGCAGCCGGCCCTTGCGGCCTGCCGCACCCGGACGTGGCGCCGGGCGATGGCGAATTGAAGCGGCTTTACCTGTTGGCCAGCCACCAGAACGGCGGCTGGGGCGGGAAACTGTTCGACGTCGCCGAGCGCTGGCTGCTGCGCGACGGCCCGCGCACGCTGTGGATCGGCGTGTGGTCGGAAAACTTCGGCGCGCAGCGCTTCTATGCGCGGCACGGTTTCGAGAAAGTCGGCGGCTACAAGTTCCCGGTCGGCAATACGTTCGACGACGAGTTCATCCTCCGGCGACCGGCATGACCCGGCGCGTGCTGCTGGTCCACGGCATCTGGAACGCGAAAACATGGCTGACGCCGCTGGCCGCGCGCCTGCGCGCCGAAGGTTTCGCGCCACGGGTGTTCGGTTATGCCAGCGTGTTCGGCGGACCGGAGCAGGCAGTACCGCGGCTGATCGAACGCCTGCGCGCGCAACCGGTCGAAGCGATGGTCGGGCACAGCCTCGGCGGCCTGGTTGCGCTGGAGGCCTTGCGCCAAGCGCCGGAACTGCCGGTGCGGCGCGTC
>DASRYD010000093.1:0-2332 GCA_035653955.1 Pseudoxanthomonas sp. | reverse complement strand
GCCCCAGCCGCATCGTGATGGATTCGCCGCCGGACCAGGAGGACGTGCGGCCGTGGCTGCGCATGCGCGACCTGCTGGAAAACGGCGGCGTGCGCGTGCCGCAGGTGCTGGCGCGCGACGCCAAGGCCGGCTTCCTGTTGCTGGAAGACCTGGGCGGGCCGACGCTGGCGCAAACCATCGATGCCGACAGTGCCGACGCGTGGTTTTCCCGCGCCATCGGCGAATTGCTGAAGCTGCAGGCGATCACGCCGCCGGAAGGCATGGGCGAATTCGGCGAAGCGCTGCTGCAGCGCGACGCGGGATTGTTCGAGGAATGGTTCCTCGGCAGGCACCTGGGCGTCGCGCTGGATTGCGACGGCAGCGACAAGCTCGAACTGGCGCAGCGCCGGCTGATGGACAACGCGCTGGCGCAGGCGCGGGTGCTGACCCATCGCGATTTCATGCCGCGCAACCTGATGCCGACTCTGCCGCAACCGGCGGTGCTCGATTTCCAGGACTGCGTGCGCGGTCCCGTCGCCTACGACCCGATCAGCCTGTTCAAGGACGCTTTCGTCAGCTGGCCGTTGCGTCGCGTCGACGGCTGGCTGGCGCAATACCACGATCGTGCGCAGGCGGCGGGATTGCCGGTGCCGCCGTGGCCGCAATTCCTGCGCGACGCCGACTGGCTGGGCGTGCAGCGGCACCTGAAGATCCTCGGCATCTTCTGTCGCCTGCATTACCGTGACGGCAAGTCGAAATACATCGCCGACCTGCCGCGCTTCATCGTCTACCTCGAGGAAGTATTGCCGCGCTACCGCGAACTCGACCCCCTCGCCGATCTACTCGAAAACACCATCAAGCCGGCCCTTCAGGCGAAGGAAAACCGCGCATGAAGGCCCTGATCTTCGCCGCCGGCCTCGGCGAGCGCATGCGTCCGCTGACCGACACCACGCCCAAGCCGCTGCTGCGTGCCGGCGGCAAGCCGCTGATCGCCTGGCATCTGCAGAAACTCGCCGCCGTCGGCGTGCGCGACGTGGTGATCAATACCTCGTGGCTGGCCGAACAGTTCCCGCAAACGCTCGGCGACGGCAGCGCATGGGGCTTGCGCATCGCCTATTCCTACGAAGGTACGCGCCCATTGGAAACCGGCGGCGGCATGTTGAACGCGCTGCCCTTGTTGGGCGAAGACGCGCCCTTCCTGCTGGTCAACGGCGACGTCTGGACCGATTACGATTTCGCGCGGCTGCCTGCCGAACCCACCGGCCTGGCTCATCTGGTGATGGTCGATCCACCGGATTTCGCGCCGCGCGGCGATTTCCGTCTGTCGCCCGATGGCCTTGTCGCCGGCGACGGCGAACCACGCCTGACCTACGCCGGCATCGGCATGTACCGGCCGACGATCCTGCAGGACTGGCGCGAACACACGACGGTCGCCTCGGCCGACGAAACCCCGCCACGGTTTCCGCTGGCTCCGGTCCTGCGCGCGCGCATGGCGTCGGGCATGATCACCGGCGAACGCCACGATGGCCGCTGGACCGACGTGGGCACGCCGCAGCGGCTGGCCGAATTGGATGCTGCGCTGGCCTGATCCGTCCCTGCACGGTCAACCCGTATGCCTCCGGCGCGTTCCCCGATCACCTTTCCCAGCGAGTACGTGCGCATGAAACCGATGTTCCTCGGCATCTGTCTGACAACCTTGTTCCTGGCCGCCCCGTCCTCGCATGCGCAAGCGGCTCCGCCCGATGCCAGGCCGGAGCAGGCAGCCGCGCGCGGCGAAATCGAAAAAGTGATCGAGCAGTTCCGCACATCGATCGTCGACAAGGACAAGGCGCGCTTTCTGGGCCTGTTCCTCAAGGACAGCCCGGTGGTCTGGCAAGACGTGGTCGGCGACGCCAACCTGCACGAACGGCGCAAGAGCAAACCCGACGCGAAGAAACTGCGTGTGGACCCCGCGGACGGCCCCGTATCCTTCATCGAAGGCATCGTGTCGGAACCCGGCCGCTCCGAGGAAACCTTCGACAACATCCGCATCGAAACCGACGGCGACATCGCCTCGGTGTTCTTCGACTATCGCTTCCTCAGCGATGGCCGCGAAACCAACCATGGCAAGGAAGCCTGGCACCTGGTCCGCAGCGACGACGGCTGGAAAATCGTTTCGGTGATCTGGTCGATGAACTGGCAGACCAAGACGCCCGGCTAACGAAGCCCGAGCGCATCCCCCAGCACCTGCCGCAGGAACGGCACGGTCACCCGGCGCTGCGCGGCGAGCGAGGCGCGGTCGAGCTTGTCGAGCAGGCCGACCAGGGCACCAAGGTCGCGGTCGGTGCGGGTCAGCAGCCAGTCGATCGCGGCC
>DASRYD010000092.1:0-3725 GCA_035653955.1 Pseudoxanthomonas sp. | reverse complement strand
GTTGCCAGTTGTCCTCGGCGAAGCGCGCGCCGCCGTCGGCGGCCTCGATGGCCGCGCAGATACGATCCTGCAGGCCGGTCAGGTAGGCGCGAATGGATTCGAAACTTGGCCTCATCGGTGCATTTCGATCTTATGGCTTGGCATTAGCAGCGTTGCCCAGTTTTTGTGCCTCCACCTGAGCTTTTGCGGCTTGCAGGCGAGCCTTCATTTCTTCGGGCTTCAAAGTATTGGGGTCGAGTTTAATGTAGAAATTGGTTCCGCCTGCTGGTGACGGCGCATGGTGCACGGTGACTGGTACTGGCTTTCCGCAGCCATTAATCAGCCACTGCTCGTCGGTAGCTTGCGTCGCTGGATCGGTGCTGGTTACGGAGGCATTGATTGATTCTATTTTCAAGCACATCACGGCAACAGGCAGTTGTTTCCAGATATCGGAACGGAGGTCGGTCGATGTCAGGGTCTGTCCCGAAAATGGAACTGGCAATCCGGTAGACAACGTGCCGAGCAAACTGGCGCAATTCGTGGCGACATCAACGCGGATTTTGGGTTCGAACTCGGATCGGATTTGTGTCCCCAGAGTGCTCCGCCATGCAGCCTCGGTTGAGCCTTTGGCGGGATCCTTTTTCAGTGCGACAGTGATGCCTTCAGCGACGGAGGCGGCATGTTCATGCTTCCAAGTCGAAAGCGAAGCCTCCAGTGCGGACTGTTTGGCATAGTCGGCATCTTTACAGATGGCCACCATGGTGCCGTACAGGATGTCTCGGGTGAAGGCGCGGGCGGCTACGGCTTCGGCCTGAGTCCAGCCGGGAGGCAATGATTGGGCGCTGACATGCGCAGAAAGAAAGAAGAGTGTTGATGAGTAGATTGCAAGCAAGGATCTAAGCATCATCATGGCCTCCTTTTAAGAATTCCGTCCTTACCTTGCGGGTGCACAACTTCCACGCCACCCCGCCGAGCAGGGCGGCGATCAGCAAGCCCACCGCGCTGCCCATCAGCATCGCCATGTTCGTCATCGTTTCGGCGAACTCTTCCGGCATCGCCTGGCCCGGCGGCATCGCGGCGTTTTGCGCGGCCAGCATGCCTTCGACCATCTGTCGCATCATCCACAGCGAACCGAGTTGCCAGGCCATGCCTAGCAGCAGGAAGGCAATGAAGGCGATTCGCGCCCAATCGCGGCGCTTGAGCAGGTTCCACGCCACCCAGGCGAACAGCGACGACAACACCAGCTCGACGATGCCGATCAGCAGCGTGTGGGTATAGAACCATCTCATCAATGGCGGCAGCGACATCGGTTGCCCCGCCGGATTCATCATGCGCAGGTAGAAATCCTTCGGCATGAACAGGCCGCCGAGGACCTGGGTCAGACCGTAGAACGCGCCGAGCAGGGCCAGCGCGAAGGCGATCCAGCCGATCACGGTGACGAAGCTGCCCGCGGGGCGCGGCTGCGCGGGCAGCGGCGGTAGTTCCGGCGGCGTGGCGCTCATCGTGTTCCTCCTTGTGGGTGATGGCTCATCTGGAGAATTCCGCGCGAATCGCAGGCGTATGCAACTTCCACACGATGGCCCCGTGCAGCAACGCCACGGCCACGGCGCCCAGCCACATCATCGTCCGCATGGCGGATTGCAGCGATTGCAGCATCGGGTCGAGGTCTTCACCAGCGCCGCCGAGCCCATCGAGGACATGGCCGAACCACGCCGCGCCGACGATGCCGGCCAGCGCGCCGAGCACGAGGAAGGCGATGAAGCCGAGCCGACCCCATTCGCGGCGCTTCAGCAATCCCCACGATACCCAGGCGAACAGCGCCGAAGACAGCAGCGACAGCAGGTTGAGCAATTGCAGGTGGCCGAACATCCAGGCCATGGCCGGCGGCATGGTCAAATCGGCGCCATCCAGCGGCCGCAACATCGCCTCGACCGGCAACGCCGGCAGCATCGCCGCCTGCAGCAGTCCCGAAACCACGCCCAGCACGCCCAGCGCGATGGAAATCCACGCCATCGCGGTGACGAATTGACTGCCGGCGCGCGGCGGGTTCACTTGAGATTGTCCTCGAACAGCCTCAGCACCCGCTTGTACTCGTCCAGCCACGAATCGGCACGGGTGAAGCTGTGGCGCTCCAGCGGGTAGGGCGCGATGCTCCAGTTGTCCTTGTGCAGTTCGATCAGCTTCTGGGTCAGGTCGATCGAATCCTTGAAGAACACGTTGTCGTCGATCATGCCGTGGGCGATCAGCAGATGGTCCTGCAGGCCGGCGGCGTATTCGATCGGCGACGAAGCCTTGTAAGCCTCGGGGTCGAGTTCGGGCGTGTTGAGGATGTTGCTGGTGTATTCGTGGTTGTACTGGGTCCAGTCGGCCACCGGACGCAGCGCCGCGCCGGCCTTGAACGTGCCAGGTTTGCGGAACAGCGCCATAAAGGTCATGAAACCGCCATAGCTGCCGCCGTAGATGCCGGCCCGGTCGCGGTCGCCCTGCCTGTTCGCCACCAGCCAGTCGAGGCCGTCGAGGTAGTCGTCGAGTTCCGGATGGCCCATGTTGCGGTAGATCGCGGTGCGCCAGTCGCGGCCGTAGCCTTCGCTGCCGCGATAGTCGAGGTCGAGCACTACGTAACCCTTCTGCACCAGCAGGTTGTGGAACATCTGCTCGCGGAAGTAGTTCGGGTAGCGGTCGCTGACGTTCTGCAGGTAGCCGGCGCCGTGCACGAACATCACGATGGGATACTTGCGGCCGGGTTCGTATTGCTTAGGCCCGTAGAACTTGCCCCAGACCGCGCCTGCGCCGTGCTTCGACGGCACCTGCACCATTTCCGGCCGGATCCACTCGCGCGCCTTGAATCCGGCGCTGCGCGTGTCGGTCAACTGGCGCGAGTGTCCGCCGTCCGCGTCGACCACGCTGAGTTGCGGCGGCAGGTAGCTGGACGAATGCCGCACCAGCAAGGCCGATCCGTCCGGCGACAGGCTGAAATCCTCGACCCCATGCAGCGAAGTGACTTCGCGGACCTCGCCGCCGCCGGCGCCGACCGTGCAGACTTCGTAAATGCCGGGCCGCTGGCGGTTGCACAGGAAGAACAACGCGCGGCCGTCGGCCGACACCTGCGGTTGCGAGGCTTCCCAATGCCCCGAAGTCAGCGCGCGCGGCTTGCCGCCGTCGCTGGCGTACAGATGCGACCAGCCTGCTTCCTCGGACAGCCACCACAGCGTGCGGTTGTCCGGCAGCCAGCCGAAATCGTTGAAGCCCCAGTTGATCCACGCCTTGTCGTGCAGGCGGTGGCGCGGCTGCAGCTTCGCGTTGGCTAGGTCGACCGTGGCGATCCAGCGATCCTTGTTGTCGATCGCGCGGACCATCACCGCGGCGCTGCGGCCGTCATCGCTCCAGCGCAGGTTAGAGGCGTCGCCGTTGTCGCCGCTGGTGGCGACCTGCACGTCGCGGTTGCCCTTTAGCGGTTCCTTGCCGGCCTGCCTGCGCAGCGCGGCCAGCGGATCGTCGGCGATGCCGGGCAGGGCATCGAACTTCAGCTCGCGCACCGATGCGCCGGCCGCGTCGACCAGCCACAGCCTTTGCCCCGGCGGCGTATTGCGGCCGACGCGGGTGTGGGTTTCCTCGAATTCCTCGTAGCCGGATTCGGTCACGTACTTGGGCATCTTGCCGGCCTGTCCGGCATCGGCACCTTTGGGCTGGGTCACCACCAGCAGCCAGCGCGCGTCCGGCGACAGCGCGCTGTCGATGATCGCGAC
>DASRYD010000091.1:0-2953 GCA_035653955.1 Pseudoxanthomonas sp. | reverse complement strand
TTCACCGCCGACAGCGTGCTGCCGTTGTCGCTGTAGCGCACCAGCTTGGCCGCCACTTCGATGCCGATGTTGTCCTGTGCCTCCAGCGTGCTGCCGCCGACGTGCGGGGTCAGGATCACGTTGTCGCGGCCGCGCAAGGGCGAATGGAATTCGTCGCCGTTGCCCTTCGGTTCCACCGGGAACACGTCCACCGCCGCGCCGCCGACCTGGCCGGCATCCAGCGCCGCGGCCAGCGCGTCGATGTCGACCACGCTGCCGCGCGAGGCGTTGATCAAATGCGCACCGCGCTTCATCGCGGCGAGCTGGGCGGCGCCGAACATATCCTTGGTCGCCGGGGTTTCGGGCACGTGCAGGGTCACCACGTCGCTGCGTTCCAGCAGGTCCTGCAGGCCGGCCGCGGAGCGCGCGTTGCCCAGCGACAGCTTGGTTTCGATGTCGTGGAAGATCACGTTCATGCCGATGGCCTCGGCCAGCACGCCGACCTGGGTGCCGATGTGGCCGTAGCCGATGATGCCCAGGGTCTTGCCGCGCGCTTCGTGGCTGCCTTCGGCCGATTTCGACCAGCCGCCGCGGTGGCATTCGGCGTTCTTCTGCGGCACGCCGCGCAACAGCATCACCGTCTGCGCGATGACCAGCTCGGCCACGCTGCGGGTATTGGAATAGGGCGCGTTGAACACCGGGATGCCGGCCAGTTCCGCAGCATCCAGATCGACCTGGTTGGTGCCGATGCAGAAGCAGCCGGCGGCGATCAGGCGGCGCGCTTGCGCCAGCACGTCGGCGGTCAGCTGGGTGCGCGAACGCAGGCCGACGATGTGCGCTTCGGCGATGCGCGCCTTCAGTTCGTCTTCCGGCAACGCCTTGGTGTGGTATTCGATCTGCGAATAACCGGCCGCCTTGAAGGTTTCCACGGCGGTCTGGCTGACCCCCTCCAGCAACAGCACGCGGATGTCCTGCTTCGGATACGAGGTCTTCTTGTTCGACATTGCCGGGGTGCTGGAAACGAGCGGGGAAGGGCCCATCACTATGCCAGAGTTCGGTCCGCATTGGTGCGGTGCGCAAATGGCCTGGAAACGCATAAATGGCTGATCCGGCGTTGGTTTCCATGGCAACCGTCGACACGCCTCCGCGCGGCTGGACGCAGCGCAACATCGCTGGCACGCTGCACTCCCCACGTACTTCCGACTCGCCATGACCGACCCGCGCCTCGACGCCCTGCGCCAAGCCGCGCCTGCGCTGCGCCTGAAGACCGATCCCGCCGACCTGGAGCATTACGGCCGCGACTGGACCCGGCGCTGGACGCCGGCGCCGCTGGCCATTGCCTTGCCCGGCAATGTCGAGGAAGTACAGGCGGCGGTACATTGGGCCAACGAACACGGCGTGGCGATCGTGCCATCGGGTGGACGCACCGGCTTGTCCGGCGGCGCGGTCGCGGCGAACGGCGAACTGGTGCTGAGCCTGGAACGGATGAACCAGGCGCTCGGTTTCGATCCGGTCGACCGCACCCTGACCGTACAGGCCGGCATGCCGCTGCAAGCCGTGCACGATGCGGCGCGCGAACACGGCTTGCAGTACCCGGTCGATTTCGCCGCGCGCGGTTCCTGTTCCATCGGCGGCAACATCGCCACCAACGCCGGCGGCATCCGGGTGATCCGCTACGGCAACACCCGCGAATGGATCGCCGGACTGAAGGTCGTCACCGGCGCGGGCGACGTACTCGAGCTCAACCGCGGCCTGATCAAGAACTCCAGCGGCTACGACCTGCGCCAGTTGCTGATCGGCAGCGAAGGCACGCTGGGCATCGTGGTCGAAGCCACCCTGCGCCTGACCGATCCGCCGCCGCCGAGCAACGTGATGTTGCTGGCGCTGCCGTCGTTCGAGGTGCTGATGCAGGTGTTCGCCGCGTTCCGCGAACGCTTGCGCCTGGAGGCGTTCGAATTCTTCACCGACGTGGCGTTGAAACACGTGCTGGAGCATGGCGCGCAGAAACCGTTCGACGAAACCCATCCGTTCTACGTGGTCGCCGAGTTCGCCAGTGGCGACGAAGCCACCGAAGCCGCGGCGATGGCCGCGTTCGAGTTCGGCATGGAGCAGGGCTGGATCGTCGACGGGGTGATATCCGCCAGCGACGCACAGGCCGGGCAACTGTGGCGGCTGCGCGAAGGCATCACCGAGTCGCTGGCGCGCTACAAGCCGTACAAGAACGACGTGTCGGTGCGCATTTCGGCGATGCCGGCGTTCCTGGCCGAGACGCAGCAATTATTGGGCGAGGCTTATCCGCATTTCGAAGTGGTGTGGTTCGGCCACATCGGCGACGGCAACCTGCACATCAACGTGCTGAAGCCGGACGACGAGGCCGATGCCGACTTCATCGCCGCATGCGAACAGGTCACCAAGCTGCTGGCCGCAACCCTATACCGCCACGGCGGCAGCATTTCCGCCGAGCACGGCATCGGGCTGGTCAAGAAGCCGTACCTGGGCAGTACCCGCAGCGAGGCCGAGATCGCGCTGATGCGCGGGGTCAAGCGGGTGTTCGATCCGAACGGCGTGTTGAACCCGGGCAAGCTGTTCGACCGGTAAGGCTTCGTTTCCGCAGGAGCGGGCCCTGCCCGCGATGCTCTTCGTCACGTTCGTTGCGGTCTCCGCGAAAGGCATCGCGGGCAGGGCCCGCTCCTGCGCAAAGCGTCGGACGCGATTCAGCCGTCTGACCGCAATTGCGGTTAGTCTTCCCGCATCCGCCCACCGGGTCCACGCCAACCGAGACGCATTCCATGTCCCGATCCCTCCTCGTTGCCGCCCTGCTGATCCTCTCCGTTCCCGCGTTCGCCAGCAGTTTCGCCGGCAGTTCGGCCGGCGCTTCCTCGGCCGGTTCGTCGGCTTCGTCCGACAGCTCGTCCGGCGACGACAAGGTCGTGCTGCAGGCGCGCGACGACGCAGCCAGTTTTGTCGCCAGCGA
>DASRYD010000090.1:0-4117 GCA_035653955.1 Pseudoxanthomonas sp. | reverse complement strand
AGGCGCTGGCGCGGCTTCCGCCGCAGCCTCGGGCAATGCGCCGCGCACGTATACCGCGTGGCCCAATGCGGCCAGCCACCCATGCTGCTCGGCGGTCCACAGCGGCGACGCGGGTTCGCTCACGCGCTGGCGTCCGGCTTGTTGCGGCGAATGCGCTGCCACACCCAATGACCCGGACCCGACAGGGCGTACAGCACCCCGACCGCCAGCAGCACGCGCGGCAGGTCGACCACCAGCACGGCGATCACCACCGGAATCAGCAGCAGCACGACGAACGGCACGCGGTCGGACTTCGGTCCGTTGCCGCCGCCCTTGAAGCTCCAGAAGCGCACCCGGCTGACCATCAGCAACGCGCAGCACAGCGTGACCGCCAGGGCGACGTAGCGCAGTTCCTCGCCGTTCCAGCCCAGGTCGCCGTCGGCGAAGGCCCAGACGAAAGACATCATCAGCCCTGCCGAAGCCGGACTGGCCAGGCCGATGAACCAGCGCTTGTCGACCACGCCGACCTGGGTGTTGAAACGGGCCAGGCGCAACGCCGCGCAGGCCGCGTACAGGAACGCCACCGCCCAGCCGACCCGGCCCAGGGTGCTGCCGTCGTACTTCAGCGCCGACAGCGACCAGTGGTACATCACCAGCGCCGGGGCCATGCCGAAGCTGACCAGATCGGCCAGCGAGTCGTACTGCACGCCGAATTCGCTGCTGGTGCCGGTCAGGCGCGCGACCCGACCGTCGAGGCCGTCGGCGATCGCGGCGATGAACACCGCCACCGCCGCGTGCACGAACTGGCCGTTGGCGGCGGCGATGATCGCGTAGAAGCCGCCGAACAGGCCGGCCGTGGTGAACAGGTTCGGCAGCAGATAGATGCCGCGCGAGCGCGGGGCGGGTCGGTTTTCGTCCATATCGGCAGTTTAGCCGAAGCCGCGCGCTTGCCCGCTCGCCCCTGCGGTGCTGCAATGCCGGGGTCCAGCCCCTCCGGAGCCGCCATGCACCCCCTGCCCCTGTGCTGTTCGCTGGCCCTGGCCTTCGCCGTCCTGCCGAGCGCGGCGCAGGAACGCGTCTACCAGTGGAAGGATGCCAATGGCGTCACCCACTACTCGCAGAACCCGCCGGCCGGACACGCCTACCAGGAACGCCGGATCGATGGCAGCGACCCGGCCGTACCCGCGCCGCCCGCGGCGGCGGCCGAAACTCCGGAATGTATCCAGGCCCGCTCCAACCTGAAGCTGCTGGATGGCAACAACCCGACCCTGCTGATGGATTCGGACAAGGACGGCAAACCCGACAAGCCGCTGGACGATGCCGAACGCACCCGTCAGCGCGACCTGGCCCAGCAATGGATCCGGCGCCAGTGCGCACCGGTAGCGGCGGGCAGTTGAAGCATGCGTTCGCCATGGCTGGCACTGCTGGTCGGGCTGTTGATCGGCGCAGGCATCGCCTGGTGGCAATCGCGGGATACGCCCGAACAGCTCCGGGACAGGCATCAACGCGCCGAACGCGCAGCGGCCGCACGGGCCCATGACGCCGAACCCGTGCTGTATCGCTGGCGCGACGCCGGCGGCTCGCTGCAGGTGACCGAGCAACCGCCGAAAGGCCGGCCCTACCAGCGCATTCCGCGCGAGGCCAAAGCCGGCATCAGCGTGCGCGGGGACTAGCCTTACCCCTTCTCCTCCGGGAGAAGGCGCCCCGCAGGGCGGATGAGGACGGGAGACTTCAAACCCCGGGAACGTTCCTCACCGAGTCATTCTTCCGCCCTCATCCGGCGCTTCGCGCCACCTTCTCCCGGGGGGAGAAGGAAAAGCTGGCAAAATGAGCGCTTTCCCCCGCAGAACCTCCCCACGATGCGCCTGTCGCAATTCCATCTCCGCACCACCAAGGAAACCCCGGCCGACGCCGAACTGGTCAGCCACCAGCTGATGCTGCGCGCGGGCATGCTGCGCAAGCTGGCTGCCGGCCTCTATACCTGGTCGCCGCTGGGCCTGCGGGTGATGCGCAGGGTCGAAAACATCGTGCGCGAGGAAATGAACCGCGCCGGCGCCATCGAACTGCTGATGCCGACCATCCAGCCACGCGAGCTGTGGGACGAGACCGGGCGCTGGGAGAAATTCGGTGGCCAGTTGCTGAAGATCAGGGACCGCAAGGAACAGGAGTTCTGCTACAGCCCCACCGCCGAGGAAGCGGTCACCGATTTCGCCCGCCAGGAACTGAGCAGCTACAAGCAGCTGCCGGTGAACTTCTACCAGATCCAGACCAAGTTCCGCGACGAGATCCGCCCGCGCTTCGGGGTGATGCGCGCGCGCGAATTCCTGATGAAGGACGCGTATTCGTTCCACCTGACCGACGAAGACCTGGCGCGCGAGTACAAGAACATGCACGCCGCGTACACCCGCATCTTCACCCGCCTGGGCCTGCAGTTCCGCGCGGTGCAGGCCGACAGCGGCGCCATCGGCGGCGACGCCTCGCAGGAATTCCAGGTGCTGGCCGATTCGGGCGAGGACGCCATCGTCTTCTCCACCGCCAGCGATTACGCGGCGAACATGGAAACGGCGACCGCCGCCGCCCCGGGCCCGCGACCGGCCCCCGCCGAAGCGCTGGACAAGGTGTCGACGCCGATCCAGAAAACCTGCGAAGACGTCGCCGCGCTGCTGGGCATTGCGCTGGCGCGCACGGTCAAGTCGGTCGCGGTTATGGCCGACGGCGGCTTCGTGCTGGCGCTGGTGCGCGGCGATCACAGCGTCAACGAGATCAAGCTGGGCAAGGTGCCGGGGCTGGCCGACTATCGCATGGCCACCGAAGCCGAGATCCTCGAGCACCTCGGCAGCGAGCCGGGTTTCCTCGGTCCGCTGGACCCGAAGAAGCCGATCCGCGTCGTCGCCGATCGCGAGGTCGCAGCGATGGCCGACTTCGTCGTGGGCGCCAACGAAACCGGCTTCCACATCGCCGGCGTGAACTGGGGCCGCGACCTGCCCGAGCCGGACGTGATCGCCGACATCCGCAACGTGGTGGCCGGCGACCGTGCCGTGGACGGCGGCGAATTGCGCATCGCCCGCGGCATCGAGGTCGGCCACGTGTTCCAGCTCGGCCGCAAGTACAGCGAGGCGATGCAGTTCACCGTGCTCGACGAGAACGGCAAGGCGGTGGTGCCGGCGATGGGCTGCTACGGGATCGGCGTGACCCGCATCGTCGCCGCGGCGATCGAACAGAATCATGACGCGGCCGGCATCGTCTGGCCCGAACCGATGGCGCCATGGCAGGTGGCGATCTGCCCGATCAACCCGAAGAGCGACGCCGCGGTGAACGACGCTGTGCAATCGCTGTACGACGAACTCGCCGCCGCCGGCATCGAGGCGGTGATCGACGACCGCGGCCTGCGTCCCGGGCCGATGTTCGCCGACATCGAACTGATCGGCATCCCGCATCGCGTGGTCGTGTCCGAACGCGGCCTGGCCGCCGGCACCTTCGAATACCGCGCGCGCAATGCGGCCGAAGCGGAGAACCTGGACAAGCAAGGACTGCTGCAGCGCCTTGTCGGCTGACGGAAATCCGGAGGGCGGACAGACATCGCGTTAATGCCTGCTCCGCCACGATCCGTTTTGCGAAAGACGCGGCCCCTCGGGCCGGCCATGGACCAGGCGACATTTCCTTCATCACCGGAGCATTTGATGTCAATCGACTTGCGTGGCCTTTCGGCCAAAGAACTGGGTACCCTGATCACGAAAGCCAAGGAGCAGCAGACCCGGCTGGCCAAGCGCACGCCCATCGCCACTGTCCGCGGCAAGATCACCAGGTTCGCGAAGGCAGAGGGCTATACCATCGAGGAATTGTTCGGCGTCGCCGGCAAGGCCAAGCCGGGCCGCAAACCCGCCAGGACTGCCTCGCGCGCGGGCCGCAAGGTCGCGCCGAAGTACCGCAACCCGGCCAATCCGAAGGAAACCTGGACCGGCCGGGGCCGGCAACCGCGTTGGCTCGCCGCCCTGGTCGCCAAGGGCAAGAAGCCGGAGAATTTCCTGATCGGGAAGAAGTGATATTGGCTTGCACCCGCACGAAAAACGCCGGCGATGCCGGCGTTTTTTGCTTTCGGTACCCGGGAAAGCCATCCGTCCGTTTTTCGTAGAGCCGA
>DASRYD010000089.1:0-4377 GCA_035653955.1 Pseudoxanthomonas sp. | reverse complement strand
CACGCGCCGCGACGATATGGCCGATTCCGCCGAGCAGTCGGCCGACGCTGCGAAGCAGGCCCAGGATGCCGCCGAAGAGGCCAACGCGGCGAGCGACGGAAAGACCAACAACGACGATGGCAAGAAGGATGCGGACAAGCCCTGATCCGTCATTCGCCTGAGAAGTCACCCTTCCGCCCGTTCGTGGGCGGATGCAGGCGGCACCGCCCGGTAACTCGTCGTCCGGGCGGCTGTCGCCTGACTTACATGGTTTTCGCCGAGTTGCGGCATTCCAATCCCGGAACGGCGAGGGAAGTCAGCGCAACTTGGATCTCATCAGGTCGATCTCGGATTGTTGGGACGCGAGGATTTCGCGGCAAAGGCGTCGCAGGTCCGGATTGGTCAGCCGGTTTTCCCGGCACATCAGCAGCGCACCGGCATGGTGCGGAATCATGGATCGCAGGAACTGCTGGTCGGAGATCGCGGCCTGTTTCCGGATGCCGTACCAGCACAGCAGCATGACGAAGATGCTCGCCACAACCAGCACCCCATTGAGCGCCTTGCGCGGATACATCGAGCGCATCAGCGCCAGCTCGATGAGCGTCATCGGTGCCGCCATCAGCCCTGCCATATAGGCCTGGTTGAGGCTGTTGTAGACATTCGCGAACGCATCGACCATTGCATACATCAACGCATACATGGCAACGAACGAGAGGGCAGCCATGATTGCGAGGCGGAGGTAGGGGCCTTTTGCCTGGGCATGATCAGCATGGCTGTGGTGTTCATGGGATTTCATGCGCGCCTCCGCCTGTTATCGCCCCGCATACATTCCCTCGGGGCGTGTGGCGATCATGTGATCCATGCGACTCATGCGTGCCGCGTCGCAGCGTATGGCATGGCGCATGCAATCTCCCCACATCGAGTTTCATCACAGCCGTTCGACCTCCGATTAACAGACCCGGACGAACACTGATGGCTCGCCATTCCAATCGGAGAACGTCATGTCCGACCCGATGCAGTATCCAGAATCCGACCCGCGCCACCACACGATGAAGATCAAGGGCATGCTCGACGCGTTGACCGACCACCTGCGCGAAGATGTCGGCAAGGTTTCCGATCCGAAGGCCCAAGCCTTGTTCGAAACCTCGGCCGAAGTGCTGACGGGATTGAAAGCCGCCTATCAACATTTCGAACAGCGTCAAGAGCGGGCTTGGCGCTGAGGAAGCTCGAAGGCAACGGGCGCATCCGCCTCAGGGCCGACCGCACGCGGGCGCATCGGCCCTCCCATAGAACCCGCTCCGCGCATTTCCATGGCGCGTCGCCGTCGCATGGTTCCCCGCCGGCGCCTTGCCGTGTCGCTGCGTATCGAAGTAGATCGAAGCGAGCCTGGACTTCGCTTTCGGAAATTTACGCAGAATTTATGCGTCAGGCACCGCACGGCATGGCGGTTTTACGCGAACGGCGCGGAGAATTTCCGCCGTGGCCGATCCGGCCTCGCGAGCAAGTACCCGCATGTCCCACCCCCGTCTCCGCCGCCTGTTCCGCAAACGCGAAATGGCGGCTCCTCTCGCCACGGCCATCGGCATCGTCGTCGTGGCCATGGCCGCTTCGCGTGTCGATGCCGCAGATCTGACCGGCAACGCGGCCCTCACCAGCGACTACGTCTGGCGCGGCAGCACCCAGACCCACGGCGATCCGGCCGTGCAGGCGGGCTTCAAGGTCGCCAGCGATGCCGGCTTCTACGCGTCGGTCTGGGGTTCGAACGTCGAATTCGCCCCCGAAACCCATGCCAGCAGCGAGCTGGATTTTGTTGTCGGTTGGGGCAAAAGCCTCGGCGACGACTGGGCGGCGGACGTCAACGTCCTGCATTACCGCTATCCGTCGACCACGGTCGATCTGAATTGGACCGAGCTCAACGGTACGTTGACGTACAAGGGCAACTATTGGCTGTCGGCAGGGTATTCGAACGAAGCGCTCGGCTACGGCGCCAGCGGTACCTATACGCAGCTCGGTGCGAAATTCCCGCTCAACGACCGGTTCCGCTTCGAAGCCGCGGCCGCCCATTACTTCCTCGACGACCGCGTCGTTGCCGAAAACGGCTATTCGCACGGCCAGCTCAGCGCGATCTGGGCGTTCAAGGCGCCATTCGAGGCGCGCCTGACCGCGCACGCGACAGATTCGAATGCGAAACGCATCTTCGGCGACAACTTCGCCGGATCGCGCGTCGAGGCGGCGCTGCAGGCGTCGTTCTGAGGCGGACGATGGCCAACGATTTCCTGTGCATGTCGTTGGCGCTGGCGGGTCTGCTCGCCGGTGCCGGCGCCATGTTCGCCGCGATCACGCGCAAACCAAGCAAGACGATGGGGAAAAATCATGACTGAATCCTTTTTCGTGTTCGCGCTCGCCATTGCGCTGGGCTGGCCCCTGGGCCGGTACCTGGCCGCGGTGATGCGCGGCGCGCCGATGCGCGGGGACCGGCTGTTCGGCTTGGTCGAACGCCCGCTGTACCGGCTGCTCGGCGTCGACCCGGCGCAAGGCATGGGCTGGAAGCGCTATGCCGCCGCTTTCCTGCTCAGCAATCTCGTGCTCGGCGCACTGGCCTGGCTCGTGTTCATGACCCAGGCCTGGTTGCCGCTGAACCCGAACGACGCGCCGAACATGCGCTGGGACCTGGCGCTGCACACGATGGTGTCGTTCCTGACCAACACCAACCAGCAGCACTATTCCGGGCAGGCGCAGCTATCGCACCTGTCGCAGATGACCGCCATCGTCGGCTTGCAGGTGATCACGCCGATGATGGGCCTGGCGCTGGTCGCGGCGACGCTGCGCGGATTGTTCGGCGGGCGCAAGCCGCAAGGCGAACTGGCCGATGGTTCGAAGGCCGAAGCCGATGTCGGCAACTACTGGGCCGACGTGATCCGGCCGGCCGTGCGCGTATTCCTGCCGCTGGGCCTGCTGCTGTCGTTGCTGCTGACCAGCCAGGGCGTGCCTTCCACGCTGGGCGGCGGCCCCGTGGCGACGCCGATCGATGCGACGGCGGAGATGAAGGAACAGAAGATCCCGCTGGGCCCGGTCGCGCCGATGGTGGCGGTCAAACAACTCGGCACCAACGGCGGCGGCTGGTATGGCCCGAACAGCGCCGTGCCGCTGGAGAACCCCACGCCGCTGTCGAACCTGCTGCAGACCCTGGCGATCGTCCTGCTCCCGGTCTCGGTGGCCTTCATGGTCGGCGCGTTCACCGGCAGGAAGAAGTTCACCGCACTGGTGTTCGGCAGCATGCTGGCGATGTCGCTGGCGTCCACCGCGTTGGCGCTGTGGGCGGAAGGCCATTCCGCGGCCGCGGCGGACATCGCGCTGATGGAAGGCAAGGAAGTGCGTTTCGGCGCCGATGCTTCCGCGCTGTGGGCCGCCGTGACCACCCAAACCAGCAATGGTTCGGTCAACATGATGCACGACTCGGCCGCGCCGCTGACCGGCCTGGTCGCGATCTCCGACATGCTGGTAAACGCGGTCTGGGGCGGCATCGGTTGCGGCCTGCAGCAGTTCCTCGTCTACCTGCTGCTGAGCGCGTTCCTCGCCGGCCTGATGACCGGACGCACGCCGGAACTGTTCGGACGCAAGATCGAGGCGCCGGAAGTGAAGCTGCTCGCCGTACTGGTGCTGTTGCAGCCTCTGGTGTTGCTGGGCTTCACCGCGATCGCGCTGGCAGTTCCCTCGATCACCGGGAACTCCAATCCCGGCTTCCACGGCATCAGCCAGGTGTTCTACGAGTACGTCTCCGCTTTCGCCAACAACGGTTCGGGTTTCGAAGGGCTCGGGGATGCGACGTACTGGTGGAACCTGAGCTGCGCAGCCGTGCTGGCATTGGGCCGCTATCCGGCCTTGATCCTGCCGCTGGCCATCGCCGCGATGCTCGCGCGCAAGCGCGTGGCTCCGGAAGGCGCCGGCACCTTGCGCGTGGAAACCCCGACCTTCGCCCTGACCCTGATCGCGGTGGTCGTGATCCTGACCCTGCTGCAGTTCATGCCCGCGCTGGTGCTGGGGCCGGTCGCCGACCACCTCGCATTGGTCGCGCATTGAGGAATTCGCCATGACAGATACATCGATTCACGCCGCTGTACGCGGCCATCGGCCCGCGCTGCTCGACGCCGCAGGGTTCCGTTCCGCCGTCGTCGCCTCGTTCGCCAAGCTGGCGCCGCAACACGCATTCCGCAATCCGGTGATGGCCGTGGTCTGGTTGGGCACCGTACTGTGCGCGGGCCTGACCGTGGCCGGCAAGGCGCCGCCAGCGTTGGGCTGGACGGTGACCGTGCTGTTGTTCGTCACCGTGCTGTTCGCCAACTTCGCCGAAGCGGTCGCCGAAGCGCGCGGCCGCGGACAGGCCGCGTCGTTGCGCCG
>DASRYD010000088.1:0-2236 GCA_035653955.1 Pseudoxanthomonas sp. | reverse complement strand
GTCGTTCGATGCCACCGGCGATGCGGGGCGCGTCGACGTGGCGTTGCGCTATGTCGATGGCGACGGCGTCCCGGCCGCGAGCTATCCGGCCAACCCGAACGGTTCGGCCCATGCCATCGCCGGCGTGACCAGCGACGATGGGCGCGTGACGATCCTGATGCCGCATCCGGAGCGTACCTTGCGCGCGGCGAACTTCAGCTGGGCGCCGCGCGACTGGCGGGGCGATTCGCCCTGGCAGCGGATGTTCCGCAATGCGCGCGTGTGGGTGGGTTAAGCGTATCTGCCGTGCCTCTCTCCTTTGATGGGGAAGGGCGTGGGGGCTGAAGCCGGCTACGTCCCTGTCGCGATATCGCATCGGGTGCGGCATCGTAGAGCCGGGCATGCTCGGCTGCTTTTGCTTCGTGCCTCGGTTGTTCCAGGAACATCGACCGGTCATGCCGTTGAAAAGCATTCGCGGCCGAGGCCGCTCCCGCAAGGGCTCGAACGGCCGACATGCCGGAACTGCTAAAGTCGGTTTCCTGTCCGTTTTGCGTTCTACCGGGAGTGGGACGACGTGAATGCCGCCATGGAACCGATGCAGACTGAAGCCGGGCCCGCCGAAGCCGCCGAAGACCGCATCGTCGCGGCCCTGTTGGCCAAGGGCCGGTTGAAGGAAGCCGACCTGGCCCGCGCCCGGCGCCTGCAGGAAGAGGCGGGCGGCGCCCTGCTGGACCTGTTGGCCCGGCTCGGCCTCGTCTCCGAGCGCGACCACGCCGAAACCGTGGCCGAGGTGCTGGACCTGCCGCTGGTCAACGTCAAGGAACTGCCCGACGCCCCCCCCGAGCCGGTCGGCGACGACGAAGCCGCCACGCTGTCGCTGCGCTTCCTCAAGCAATTCCATTTGTGCCCGCTGGGCGAGGATGCCGGGCAGGTCGCGGTGCTGATGGCCGACCCGCAGGATGCCTATGCCGCCGACGCGGTGCGCCTGGCCACCGGCAAGTCGGTGCGCGCGCTGGTCGCGCCGCGCTCGGAAATCGACGACCTGATCGAACGCTGGCACGGCCAGGGCCGCAGCGCGATGGGAGCGATCGTCGAGAACGCGGAAGGCGAGGGCGGCGACCTCGACGACGTCGAGCACCTGCGCGACCTCGCCTCGGAAGCGCCGGTCATCCGCCTGGTCAACCTGATCATCCAGCGCGCGGTCGAGCTGCGCGCTTCGGACATCCACATCGAGCCGTTCGAGAACCGGCTGAAGGTGCGCTACCGCATCGACGGCGTGCTCGAGGAAGGCGAATCGCCGCCGGCCAACCTCACCGCCGCGGTGATTTCGCGCATCAAGATCATGGCCAAGCTCAACATCGCCGAGCGCCGTCTGCCGCAGGACGGCCGCATCATGCTGCGCGTGCAGGGCAAGGAACTGGACCTGCGCGTCAGCACCGTGCCGACCGCCCACGGCGAAAGCGTGGTGATGCGCCTGCTCGACCGTGAGACGGTGGTGTTCGACTTCCACAAGCTCGGCTTCACCGACGAATTCCTGCCGCAGTTCCAGCACGTGCTGGAGCAGCCGCATGGCATCCTGCTGGTGACCGGGCCCACGGGTTCGGGCAAGACCACCACGCTGTACACCGCGCTGAGCAAGCTCAATACCAGCGACGTCAAGATCATCACCGTCGAGGACCCGGTCGAATACCAGCTCGAAGGCATCAACCAGATGCAGGTGAAGCCGCAGATCGGGCTGGATTTCGCAGGCGCGCTGCGCTCGATCGTGCGTCAGGACCCGGACGTGATCATGATCGGCGAAATGCGCGATCTGGAAACCTGCAAGATCGCGATCCAGTCCGCGTTGACCGGGCATCTCGTATTGTCGACGCTGCACACCAATTCCGCCGCGGGCGGTCTGACGCGCCTGCTGGACATGGGCGTCGAGGATTACCTGATCGCGTCCACCGTCAACGCGATCGTGGCGCAACGGCTGGTGCGGCGGCTCGATCCCGCGACGGCGGAAGCCTACGAACCGTTGCCGGAAATGGTCGCGGAACTCGGCCTCGACAAACTCACCAGCCGGCGCCCGCTGCGCCTGTATCGCCCGAAAGCGTCGGCGGAAAATCCCAACGGTTTTCGCGGCCGGCTCGCGATCATCGAACAGTTGACGATGAACGATGCGCTGCGGCGCCTGTTGATGCAGCATGCGGATGCGAGCGACATCGAACGCGCCGCGCGCCAGAGCGGCATGCGCACCATGTACGAGGATGGCCTG
>DASRYD010000087.1:0-3002 GCA_035653955.1 Pseudoxanthomonas sp. | reverse complement strand
CGCAGACCAGCGCCTCGTGGCGCAGGCCCAGCGCGCTGGCGACCTGCGCCGCGCTTTCCAGCTCGTTCTCCTCGCGCCCGCCGAGGTAAGTGATGCAGGTGGTGTCGGGCCGGGCATCCGCGCAGGCGATCGCCAGCGTGGTGGAATCCTTGCCGCCGCTCTGCAGCAGCCACGGCGCGCGCATCCTCGCGCAACTGCGCTGCACCGCTTCGCACAGCATCCGGTGGTAGATCGCGACCCAGTCCTGTTCGCGTCCGACCGACTCCGGCACCTCGCCCGCGTTGCGGAACTTGAAGCGGAATTCCGGCTCGGTCAGCATGTCCTGCGCCGGATCGAAGCCGAAGGTCACCAGCTTGACTTCGTCGTAGATCGAATGCGGCGGGAACACGAAGGCGTTGCGCAGCAGGTCGGCGACCGACACCGGGTCGATGTGCCGCCGGACCGGCCGCAGCGCGGCGAAATCCGGTTCTTCGTAATAGGGGGACATCGTCATCTGCATGGCGCATGCCTCCCGCGCTTACGAGCGCATCGGAACGTATTCGTAGTGGCTGTAGGCGTACTGGCCGGCGCCGCGGTTCTCGACGCCGTTGAAGATCGCACCGTCGACCTCGACGCCGTTCTGCTCCAGTCGCCGCTTGGCCAGCACGATCTCGCGCTGCCTGTTCAGGCCCCAGCGCACCACCATCAGGCAGGTACCGACGTTCTGGCCGATCAGCGCGGCGTCGGTCACCGCCAGCACCGGCGGCGTGTCGATCACCACCGCATCGTAGCGCGAGGACAGCTGGCCCAGCACGTCGGCGAAGCGGTTGCGCATCAGCAGTTCCGATGGATTCGACGGCACCGCGCCGCGCGAGATGAAGAACAGGCCATCCGCGCCCTTGACCGGGCGGATCGCTTCGTCGGCATCGATCCGTCCCGACAGCAATTCGGACAACCCCTCGCCGCAGCGCATTCCCAGGGCATGGTGCAGCGAGCCGCGGCGCATGTCCGCGTCGACCAGCAGCACGCGCTGGCCGGCCTGGGCGATGGACATGGCCAGGTTGGCGCAGACGAAGGTCTTGCCGACCGCCGGGCTCGGCGCGGCGATCATCAGCAGGTTGTTGCCATTGCGCATGCGGGTGAAGTGCAGGCTGGTACGCAGCGCCCGCACCGCTTCCATCGCCAGGTCGGTGGGTGCGCGCAGCGCGAGCAGGCGCTTCCGTCCCAGGCCCCGACGCGCGGCGTCTTCGGTCAGTTCGCGTCCGCGCGAGCTGTGCGGAATCGACGCGTATACCGGCAAGCCGAGCATTTCGATGTCGGCCGGATCTTCGATGCCGCGCCGGAACATCTGCCGCAGCAGCACGAACGCGACCATCAACATGGCGCCCAGCGCCGTGCCGATGGCCACGGTCGGCAGCGGCTTCGGCCAGGCCGGCTGGTCGAGGTTGACCGCGGCAGGGTCGATGATGCGCGCGTTGCCCACCGCGCTGGCGGCGGCGATGTTCAGCCGCTGCGCCTGGTCGAGCAGGTTGGCGTAGGTCTGGCTGGTGATCTGCACGTCGCTGTTCAGGCGGAACAGGCCCTGTTCGGCGTCGGGCAACTGGCGGATGCGCGCCTGCAACGAAGCCTTGTCGCGCTGGAACTGGCCGATCTGCCGCTGCAGGGCCTGGTAGGTCGGGTGCTGCGGGGTGAAGCGCCCGGTGACTTCGGTCGCCTGGATGCGCAGCTGGTTGAGCCCCGAATCCAACGCCAGCGCCTGGTCGAGCAGCGCCTTGTTCTGCGTCGCCACGTCCATGGTCTGGGTGTTGGCCTGGAAGTTGCGCAACGCCGCCTGCGCCTTGGCCAGTTCATCGCGCACCTTGGGCAGTTGCGCGGTGACGAATTCGAGCCGCTTGGCCGCCTCGGCCGAATTGCGATCCACGTTCTGGCGCACGTAGGCCTGGGTGACCTCGTCCAGCAAGCGGCGCGCGCGCGACGGATCCGGACTGGTATAGGCCAGGGCGATGACCCCGGAACTCCTGCCCTGTTCGGATACTTCTATGTCGCGCTTGAGCTGGTCGACCAGCGACACGTCGTCGCGGCGGGTCACGCCGAAACGCATGCCGGGATTGGCCTTCATCGATTTCACCAGCAGGGAGATGCCATTGGCCTTGACCGCCTGCCCGACGCGGCCGTCCACCAGCACGCGTCCGGCGCCGTCGGCCAGCACGTAACGGCCGCCCTCGCCCGCCACCAGTTGCAGCGGCACGTCATACAGCGTCTGCGGCACGTCCAGCCGCGCGATGTCCAGCGATTCGCCGCCCCAGCCATAGCGGGCGAGCCCCTGCCATGGCGAGGCCAGTGCGCCGGGATGCAGGCTCTGGAAGCGGCGCGCGAAGAAATCGCCGACCAGCGGGAAGCGCTCGGGTTCTATTTCGATGTCCAGTCCGAGCTTCCTCACCGCTTCGCCGAATACGTGGCGGGAACCCATCAACTGGATTTCGGTCGACGCTGCATCTCCCGTGGGCGCGGCGGGCAACGCGGCTTCCTCGTCGACGCCGGGCACGCCGGGCGTGCGGTTCTCGACCTGGATCACCGCATTGGCTTCGTAGCGCGGCGTGGCCATCATCACGTAGGCGATGCTGGCCAGCAGGAACGCGAGGGTGCCGAACAGGACCAGGCGCTTGTGTTCGAGCAGGGTACCGACCAGCCCGGGCAGGTCGACGTCGTCGTCGCGCACCGGCACCGGCTGGATGCGCGGGTCGTCGTAGATCGGAATGCGGCGGCTCATGGATATCACCTCTCGTATTGCTTGCGTGCCTTGCGCGGGCCACGCATCAGGAAGCCTTGCGCAGGGCCTGGTCGGGATCGGCGCTGTCGCGATCCGCCAGGGCGGTCGGCGATGAAGACGCGGCGGCCTGCGCCGAACCGAGTTCGCTCAGGGCTTCCAGCACCTGTTCGTCGTCGTGCGCCACCAGCACGCGTTCGGCGGGCACGCCGGCGGCGATCAGCTCGCGGCCGGTGGATTCGCTGGAGGTAACGTG
>DASRYD010000086.1:0-4743 GCA_035653955.1 Pseudoxanthomonas sp. | reverse complement strand
GAAGCCACGCTGGCCGCATGCGCCCGCACAGCGCGCGAAGCGCAGGCGCTGGGCCTGGGCGTCAACGCCGGGCACGACCTCAGCCAGGCCAACCTCGGCACGTTCCTCGCTGGCGTGCCCGAGGTATTGGAGGTGTCGATCGGCCACGCGCTGGTCGACGAAGCCCTGTACGCGGGGCTGGATGCCACGGTGCGCGCCTACCTGCGGATCCTCTCCGGTGGAGCTGTCGTTTCGTAGAGCCGAGTTCGCTCGGCTGCCGTTGCTCTTTTGCGTCGCGCCGAAGCAGCCGAGCATGCTCGGCCCTGCAAAGCGAAGCGGCAGGCGTTTACGGCTGCACGGCGATATTGCGCAGGCCGCGTTCGCGCGCTTCGGACAGCGCCGTCACCACGTGCTGGTAATCGGCCGAGGATGTCGCGCTGACCCGCAACGCCGTGCGCGGGTCTTCCGCGGCGGCTTCCTCGAAGCGCTGCCACAACGCATCGGCAGAATAGACGCGGCCGTCGAGCAGGTAATCGCCGGCATCGGTGACCTGCAGTCGCAACGACGGTGGCGGTCGCGGCGGATCGTCGCTGCGGGTTTGCGGCAGCGTCGCATCGACGGGCTGCGCCAGGATCGGCATCGTGATCATGAAGATCACCAGCAGCACCAGCATCACGTCGACCAGCGGCGTGATGTTGATCTCGGCGACGGGACTGTCCTTGACTGCATCGGAGAAGGCCATGGCGCGCTCCTGGTCGGTGGGACGCCATCCACGCTACGCCGACCCGACGGGCGCCGCAAGCGGTCGACCCTACCGCTGAGCACGAAGAAAAACGCCCGGCATGGCCGGGCGTCCCGCTTACAACGCCGCCAGCGCGGCGTTGAAGGTCGCGCTCGGGCGCATCGCCGCATCGGCTTTCGACAGGTCCGGACGGTAATAGCCGCCGATGTCGACCGGCTTGCCCTGGACGCCGTTGAGTTCGCCGACGATCTTCTGCTCGCTGCCGCCCAGGGCTTCGGCCAGCGGCGCGAACTTCGCCTTCAAGTCGGGGTCCTCGTCCTGCGCCGCCAGCGCCTGCGCCCAGTACAGGGCCAGGTAGAAATGGCTGCCGCGGTTGTCCAGCTCGCCGGTGCGGCGCGAGGGCGACTTGTCCAGCTCGAGCAGCTTGCCGGTGGCCTCGTCCAGCGTCTTCGCCAGCAGCTTGGCCTTGGCGTTGTCGTACTTGATGCCGGTTTCCTCCAGCGACACGGCCAGCGCGAGGAATTCGCCCAGCGAATCCCAGCGCAGGTGGTTTTCCTCGAGCAACTGCTGCACGTGCTTCGGCGCGGAGCCGCCGGCGCCGGTCTCGTACATGCCGCCGCCAGCCATCAGCGGCACGATCGACAGCATCTTCGCGCTGGTGCCCAGTTCCATGATCGGGAACAGGTCGGTCAGGTAATCGCGCAGGATGTTGCCGGTCACCGAAATGGTGTCCAGCCCGCGTACCACGCGCTCCAGCGTGTAACGCATGGCGCGCACCTGCGACATGATCTGGATGTCCAGGCCGCTGGTGTCGTGGTCCTTCAGGTAGGTCTTCACCTTCTTGATCAGCTCGTTCTCGTGCGGGCGGTACGGATCGAGCCAGAACAGCGCCGGCATGCCGGAGTTGCGCGCGCGGGCGACGGCCAGCTTGACCCAGTCGCGGATCGGCGCGTCCTTGACCTGGCACATGCGCCAGATGTCGCCGGCTTCCACGTCCTGCGACAGCAGCACTTCGCCGGTGGCGATGTCGACGATGTTGGCCACGCCGTCCTCGGCGATCTCGAAGGTCTTGTCGTGCGAGCCGTACTCCTCGGCCTTCTGCGCCATCAGGCCGACGTTCGGCACCGTGCCCATGGTGCGCGGGTCGAAGTTGCCGTGCCATTTGCAGAAGTTGATCATCTCCTGGTAGATGCGGGCGAAGGTCGATTCCGGCATCACCGCCTTGCAGTCGTAGGGCTTGCCGTCGGCGCCCCACATCTTGCCGCCCTGGCGGATCATCGCCGGCATCGATGCGTCGACGATGATGTCGTTGGGCGAATGGAAGTTGGTGATGCCCTTGGCCGAATCGACCATGGCCAGCGCGGGGCGATGCTCCTGGCAGGCGTGCAGGTCGCGGATGATTTCCTCGCGCTTGGATTCCGGCAGCGACTTGATCTTCTCGTACAGGTCGGCCATGCCGTTGTTGACGTTGATGCCGAGTTCGTCGAACAGCTTGCCGTGCTTCTGGAAGGCTTCCTTGTAGTAGATCCTGACGCAGTGGCCGAACACGATCGGGTGCGAGACCTTCATCATCGTGGCCTTGACGTGCAGCGAGAACAGGATGCCGGCCTCGCGGCAGTCGTCCAGCTGCTTCTCGTAGAACGCGAGCAGGGCCTTCTTGCTCATGAACATCGAGTCGATGATCTCGCCCGCCTGCAGCGCGACCTTCGGCTTGAGCACGACGGTCTTTCCGCCGCGGGCGGCCAGTTCCATCCTGACGTCGCGCGCCCTGTCCAGCGTCATCGATTTTTCGCCATGGTAGAAATCGCCTTCTTCCATGTGCGAGACGTGGGTACGCGACCACTGCTTCCATTCGCTCATCGAATGCGGGTGCTTCCTGGCGTAGTTCTTCACCGCCAGCGGCGCGCGGCGGTCGGAGTTGCCCTCGCGCAGCACCGGGTTCACCGACGAACCCAGGCACTTGGCGTAGCGCGCCTGGTAATCCTTTTCCGCGTCGGTCTGCGCTTCTTCGGGGTAATCCGGCAGCGGATAGCCCTGGGCCTGCAGTTCCTTGATCGCCCCCTTCAGCTGCTGCACCGAAGCGCTGATGTTGGGCAGCTTGATGATGTTCGCTTCGGGCCGGGTCGCCAGCGCGCCCAGTTCGGCCAGGTCGTCGTTGACCTTGCGATCGCCCAGCAGCTCGGGGAACTGCGCCAGGATGCGCGCCGCCAGCGAGATGTCCCGCGTTTCCACCGCGATCCCGGCCGCTCCCGCGAACGCCTGCACGATCGGCAGCAGCGACTGGGTGGCCAGGAAAGGAGCTTCGTCGGTCAGGGTGTAGATGATCTTGGTGGCGCTGGGCATGGGGTCGGAGTCTCTGCGGTTGCGGTTGGCCGGAAGCGCGGCGCGGCGAAGCGCCCGCCCGGTATCGACGGCCATTGTCGCGCGCGGCCGCCTCCACGGCAAAGACGATTCGAATGAAAGGCGCGAGCCGCGGGCGTTTCGACATCGACCTGCAATGCCCGCCATGGGCGGCCGGGCACAAAAAAAGGGCGCGGATTTCTCCGCGCCCGGCTTGCCCGTCCACATGGGTCGGTAAGGGGCCCCGCCTCGGCGGGATGAGCTTGCGTGCATGGCCGCGCCGAAGCGCGGCCGATGCGTCACTTGACTTCGATTTCCTGGGTCATGCCGACCGGGGTGCCGTTGAGGGTCACGTCGACCTTGTACTTGCCGGTCGGCCACGGCTTGGCGTTGCTGAAGGCGATGTTGGTGGTGCCGGCGTCCTCGGCCTTGACCGTGACGTTCTGCTTGCCGGCTTCCTGGCCGTCCTGGTAGGTCAGCTTGGCTTCGATGGCGGCGTCGGCCGGAACCGAAGCATCGGTCTTCACCGAGACGACGATCTTGTCCTTGGCGCCGAAGGTGCTCATCGCGGCGACCGACTTGTCGGCGGCGGCGGTGTTGCCGACGGTGAAGCTGGCGGTCGGCGCGGGCGCCGGAGCCGGTTCGACCGGAGCGGGTGCCGGAGCCGGTGCGGTTTCGGCCGGAGCCGGCGTGGCGGCGACCGGTTCTTCCTTCTTCTTGCAGCCGACCAGGGCGATGCTGCCGGCGAGAGCCACGATCAGGGCATAAGCGATGCGGTTGTGCTTCATGGTGTTCGGTCCTTGGATGGAAGAAGAAGGAAAGATCAGCCTTCGTTCGGCAGCGCAGGCAACTTGATCACCTGGCCGGGGAAGATGCGGTCCGGATCCTCGATGGTGTCGCGATTGGCGTCGAAAATCTGGTGCCACGCGCTGGCCTTGCCGTAGTGTTCCTTGGCGATCTTGGAAAGGGTATCGCCCTTCTCGATGGTGTAGGTCTGCTCACCGACGATCTGCTCGGTGCTGTCGACCGATGCGCTGACGCCGGAGAAGTCGGCCTTCTCGACTTTCTGCTCCGTCGTGTCGACGCTGGCGGTGACGCCGGAAAAATCGGCTTTCTTCTCGTTGCTCATGCAGGGCTCCTCCCTGATGGGGTGGTCTACGAGCGCCCAAATGTACACACGGCTTGTTAAGAAAGCATGGGAACCGCGTGAAGCATGAATGTAATGTTCATTGCCGCGCTTCGCGCCTTGCACGCGGCTCCGGTGCGCCGGGCGTGGCCCGCCACGGATTGATGTCCAGTCCGCCGCGCCGGGTGTAGCGCGCTTCCACCGACAGCGATTGCGGCCGGCAACGCGCGAGCACGTCGACGAAGATGCGCTCGACGCATTGTTCGTGGAAGCCGGCGTGGTGGCGAAAGCTGCACACGTAGCGCAACAGGCCGGCGCGGTCGATGCGCGGGCCGCGATACCCGATGCTCACGCTGGCCCAGTCGGGTTGTCCGGTGACGGGGCAGTTCGATTTCAGCAGATGCGACAGCAGGGTTTCCTCGACGATGTCGCCCGCGTCGGCGGCGAGGAACTCTGGGCGCGGCGGATCGTAATGATCGATGTCGATGTCGAGCGCGTCGATCGATTCGCCTGCCTCGGCGGAGATCGCCGGCACGCCGAACGCCATCGCGACCGG
>DASRYD010000085.1:0-4346 GCA_035653955.1 Pseudoxanthomonas sp. | reverse complement strand
GGCGTGCCGCTGCACGCCGAAGCCGCGGCGGCGCAGGCCAATCGCGAAATCAACACCATCGGCTGGGGCTCGCTGGCCGCCGTGTTGCTGCTGGTGTGGCTGTCGTTCCGTTCGCTGCGGCCGATCCTGCTGGTCGCGGCTTCGCTGCTGATCGGCTGCGCCGCGGCGCTGTCGGTGACTGCGCTGGCGTTCGGCAAGGTGCACCTGCTGACCCTGATCTTCGGCGCCAGCCTGGTCGGCGTGGCCGAGGACTACGGCATCCACTGGTTCGCATCGAGGCAGGGCCATCCGGCTTCGCGACGCTGGTCCCTGCTGCGGCATTTGTTGCCCGGCCTGTGGCTCGCCCTGTTGACCAGCGCGTTGGCCTATCTGGCGCTGGGCCTGGCGCCGTTCCCGGGACTGCGGCAGATGGCGTTGTTCTCGGTGACGGGCCTGGCGGCTGCATTCCTGACCGTGATCTGCTGGTTTCCGTGGCTGGATCGGGACGAACTGCGCGCCACGCGCTTCTCGCAGGCCATCGGCGCTTCGCTGTCGCGCTGGCCGCGCGCGCAACGTGGCAAGAGGTGGCTGGCCGTGGCGGCGGTGGCGTCGCTTGCCGCGATCGCCGGCGTCGCGAAACTGCAAGTCAACGACGACCTGCGCTCGCTGCAGTCTTCGCCGAAATCGCTGATCGCCCAACAGATCGAAATCGGCCGCGTGTTGGGTTTGCCGAGCCCTGCGCAGTTCTATCTGGTGCGCGGAGACGATGCGCAGGAATTGCTGGAACGCGAGGAAGCCCTGGTCGCCCGCCTCGAAACATTGCGGACCGACGGGGAAATCCGCGGCTTCCAGGCAACCAGCACCTGGTTGCCGTCGTTGCGCCGCCAGCGCGAGGACGCCGCCCTGAGCACGCAAAAGGAAACCGCCGTGCTTTCGGCGGTCGGCACCGCGCTGGGCGAAGCCCTGCAACGGCCGGACTTCGCGAACGAGGCCATCGAACCTGCCGCATGGCTGGCCTCGCCGGCGTCGCAGCCCTTCCGCCGGCTGTGGCTGGGCGACATCGGCCATGGCGTGGCCAGCGTGGTGATGGTCGATGGGTTGACCGCATCCAACGCCGCGACCACCCTGCCGGCGCAGGCGCGTGGCCTGCCCGGCGTGCGCTGGGTCGATCGCACTGCGGATTTTTCTTCGCTGCTGCGGCATTACCGGCGCCTGATGGGCGGCCTGTTGCTGGCCGGCGCGGCGTTGGTGTTCGCATTGCTGTGGTGGCGCTACCGCAGCAACGCATGGCGGGTGATGCTGCCGACGGTGTTGGCGGGCGCGATCGCGGTGGCGGCGCTCGGCTGGCTGGGCCAACCGCTGCAACTGTTCAACGTGCTGGCCCTGTTGCTGCTGTTGGGCATGGGCATCGACTACGGCATCTTCCTGCTGGAACACGACGGCGATCCGTCCGCGTGGACCGCCGTCTGCGTCGGCGCGGCCAGCACCTGGTTGTCGTTCGGCCTGCTTGCCCTGTCGTCGACGCCGGCGCTGCGCGCGTTCGGCCTGACCCTGTTGTTCGGCATCGGCCTGGTCTGGCTGTTGTCGCCGCTGTTCCGGCCGTCGGCCGCCCCCATCGCAAGGACTGGAAACCTGGAATGAACAAGGAAACGACCGAAATCCTGATCGTCGGCGCCGGCCCCGCCGGCTCGGTGGCCGCGGCGCTGCTGCGCCAGCAAGGACGCAAGGTGCTGATCGTCGAGCGCGAGCAGTTCCCGCGCTTCTCCATCGGCGAAAGCCTGCTGCCGCAGAGTATGGAATACATCGAAGCGGCCGGCCTGCTGCAGGACGTGGTCGAGGCCGGCTTCCAGCACAAGAACGGCGCGGCCTTCGCCTATGGCGACATGCGCACCGAGTTCGATTTCCGCGAGAAGTTTTCGCCCGGATGGGGCACCACCTACCAGGTGCAGCGCGCCAATTTCGACCAGCTGCTGGCGAAAGGCGCCGAGCGCATGGGCGCCGAATTGCGCTTTCGCCACGAGGTGCTGGCGGTCGAGCCGGGCGAACGGCCGTGCGTCACCGTGCGTACGCCGGAAGGCGAGGAATACATGGTCGAAGCGGATTTCATCCTCGATGCCAGCGGTTTCGGACGCCTGCTGCCGCGTATGCTGAAGCTGGAATCGCCTTCGAATTTCCCGGTGCGCGGCGCGATCTTCACCCACGTGCGCGACAACATCCCCGCCGACTCGGGTTTCGACCGCAACAAGATCCTGATCACCACCCACCCGCAACACGTCGATGTGTGGTACTGGACCATTCCGTTCTCCAACGGCTGCTGCTCGCTGGGCGTGGTCGCCGAACGCGAATTCCTCGACCGTTACGGCGGTGGCGAACTCGAACGCCTGCAGGCCATCGTCGGCGAAGATCCGAATCTGTCGCGATTGCTGGCCAACGCGGAGTGGGGGGTGATGCCGGCGCGGCAGATCGTCGGCTATTCGGCCAATGTCGCCTCGTTGTGGGGACCGGGCTATGCCTTGCTGGGCAATGCGGGCGAATTCCTCGACCCGGTGTTCTCCTCCGGCGTGACCATCGCGTTCAAGTCGGCGCAACTGGCGGCCGAATGCCTGCGCCGCAAGTACGCGGGCGAACACGTCGATTGGGAAGCCGATTTCTCGATACCGCTGCGCGCAGGGGTCAAGACCTTCCGCCGCTTCGTCGAAGCCTGGTACCAGGGCGGGTTCCAGAAGATCATCTATTTCGAAAAGGCACAGCCCGAGGTACGCGCGATGATCTGCTCGATCCTGGCCGGATACGCCTGGGACACGAACAATCCGTACGTTGCCGACGAAAGCGGACGACGCATGCGCGTGCTGGAGGAGCTGTGCGCCGCCTGATCGCGCTCGCATTCGTCTGCCTGCTGGCCGCGTGCGCATCGCCCGGGCCGGTGGCGCGACCGCAGGTCGAATTGCCGCCGTTGCGGCTGTCGCCGGCATCGCTGGGCAAGTCGCTGTCGCTGCAGCAGCGCCTGCATTTCGCGTTCGGCACCCAGAAGCGCGACCTCGATGCGCTGCTGGAAGCCGATTCGGGCGAAGTGCGCCTGCTGGTCCAGGCGATGGGGCAATCCGGCGTACGCCTCAGCTGGAACGGGTCGGAACTGCAGGAACGGCGTGCGCCATGGCTGCCGCCCGCGGTGCGTGGCGAACGCGTGCTCGACGACCTCCAGTTCGTGCTATGGCCGGCCGATGCGATCCGTGCGGCGTTGCCTTCGGGCTGGACGCTGGAAGAAAGCGATGGCGAACGCAGCCTGCAGCACGACGGACGCGTCTGGCTGCGCGCCAGCGGCGATGCGGCGAATGGCAACGCGATGCTGGAAAACCTGGCCGAAGGCTATCGGCTGCAGATCGAATCGGCGCCAGGCGCGGAGCCTTCGCCGTCATGACCGCCCCGGTCTATCTCAACGAAGCCGGCGTGATCTGCGCGCTCGGCAACGGTCTCGACGCGGTTGGCCGTGCCTTGTTCGCGGGCGACAAGCCGCACGGCGTGGCGACCAGCGACCGCTGGTCGCCGGGCCGGCCACTGGCGGTCGGCGAAGTTCCGGACGAACTCCCCGACCTGTCCGATTGCCCGTTGCCGCTGCGCAGCCGCAACAACGCATTGCTGCGCATGGCCTATGCGCAGATCCGCGCCGCCTGCGAGCGGGCCGTGGCCCGCCATGGCGCGCACCGGGTCGCGGTGGTGATGGGCACCAGCACTTCGGGCATCGGCGAAACGGAGCTGGTGATGGAGCAATTCCGGGTCGAAGGCCGATGGCCGGCGCGGTTCCACTACGCGCAACAGGAAATGGGGGCGCCTTCGTGTTTCGTCGCCGCCGAATCCGGTGCGCGCGGCCCGTCATGGACGGTGTCCACCGCCTGTTCGTCCAGCGCCAAGGCATTGGCATCGGCCGCGCGGTTGCTGCGCGCCGGCGTCGCCGATGCGGTGATCGCCGGCGGCGCGGATTCGCTGTGCGCGTTCACCATCGCCGGCTTCAGCGCACTGGAGGCGGTCTCGGCGCAGCGTTGCAACCCGTTCTCGCAACGGCGCAGCGGCATCAACATCGGCGAAGGCGCGGCGTTGTTCCTGCTGACCCGCGAGCCCGGACCGGTGCGGCTCGCCGGATGGGGCGAGACCGCCGATGCCCACCACATTTCCGCACCCGACCCGCAAGGCACGATGGCCGTCGTGGCGATCGAACAGGCGCTGGCGCGGGCCGGCATCGCGGCCGGCGACGTCGACTACGTCAACCTGCACGGCACCGCCACCGCGCAGAACGACGCGATGGAAAGCCGGGTCGTCGCCGCCAGCGTGGGGCAGGGCGTGGCGGTCAGTTCGACCAAGCCGTTGAGATC
>DASRYD010000084.1:0-7397 GCA_035653955.1 Pseudoxanthomonas sp. | reverse complement strand
GGCGGCCGCGGCGCAGAGTGCAGCTTATTCTTCGTCGACGACGACGGACTTGCTGGCGATCACCTTCTTGCCGCGGTAGTAACCGTCGGCGGTGACGTGGTGGCGCAGGTGGATTTCGCCGCTGGTCGGATCGGTCGACAGCTGCTTGGCGGTGAGGGCGTCGTGCGAGCGGCGCTGGCCGCGGCGGGACGGGGTGACGCGAGACTTCTGGACAGCCATGGTATTGCTCCGATATCAGTTGGATCTAAGTGGTTTTTTAGTTGTATGCATTAAAAAATGCTGCCACCGAGATGGTCAGTTCTTCTTGAACGTCGCCAGCGCCGCGAACGGATTGGCCTTGGCGACTTCCTCTTCCCGTGCCGGCCAATCGGCCCGCACTTCCGGCGCATCCGGGTTCACCGGCACCACCGGTACTGCCAGCACCAGCTCGTCCTCGATCAGGTCGAGCGGATGCAATTGCCCATCCTCGGGCACCAGTAACGCTTCATAGTCCGGCGGCAACGCGGATTCCTCCGCCTCGTCGCGAACCAGCCCCAGCCGCTGCTCGATCCGCACCGGGAACAGGAAACGTTCCAGGCTGCGTTGGCACAGCAACGGCAGGTCGGCCTGGATCCGCAACTGCGCGTAGGGCACCTGCAACAACGCGTCGCGGTCGAATTCGAGCGTGTAGCTCGCTTCGCCTTGCGCGTCGTGCAACAGCCCCTGCAGTCGGGTCAGCGCCGACAGGGCGACCCGCCCCTCGAAACCGCGCCGTGCCGCGACCATGCGCCAGGCATCGACAGCCTCGGGCACGCGCGACGACGGTGGTTCGGTGGACATAAGCACGTGATTTTGAAGGGTATTCACCCCTCGTGTCAATCCATGCTGCACTGCGGCCAAGCGCATCCCCGGCGCTGCAGCGAGCCCATAAACAGCTGGAATATCAAAAGCTTACCCCAAAAATCCCGACCGCTGCGCATGCGATGCGGGTTCAGGACGCGGCTTGCGCTGCCGTCGGCCCGGCCAGCGGCAGGGTCTCGCCCGGTTTCGCCACGCGATAGCCCCGTGCGGCCAGCGCCTCGCCGTCGGCTGCGCTGGCGTAGTGATACAGCACACAGCGCCGCAGCAACGCCGGGGCGTATTCGCGCTCCAGGTCCTCTATGCCGCTGTGCGACGGATTGCCGTGCAAGGCGCAATCGTGGGCGATCAGCTCGCCGTCGTCGGCGAATTTCGCCAGCATTTCGGCGATCGGCCGGGTGTCGCCGGTCCACACCATGCTGCCCTTCAAGCGCAGGCCGAAGGCGGTGTCCGGCCAGTGATGGCGTACCGGGAAAACCTCCAGCCGCACACCGTCGTGCCAGAACGCCCCGCCGACCGGAATCACCCGGAACGCATCCCAGAAGTTCGCCCCGCCTTCGGCCAGCGCATTGGGATAGTCGCCGACCCGCTTGTGCAGCAGCGGCAGCAGCGGCGCGGGCACGTACAACCTGACCTTGCCGCGCCGCGCGGCATCGAAATAGCTGTCGACGAACAACCGTTCGAAACCGGCGACATGGTCCAGATGCGTGTGGGTGACGAACAAGGCATCGGGGAAGCGGCCGTAATGCGTCCGGTAGGCGGTCAGGCTTTCGGCGCCGCAGTCGATGGTCAGCCACGGCACGCCATCGCGTTCGATCACCGCCATCGCCGAACCCAGTTCGACCGCCGACGCATTGCCGACGCCGAGAAAGCGCAATGCCCAGTCCATCAATAACCTCTCGCCCAGGCGTCGTCATAGGCCCGGTGCAGCCTGGCGTAGTCCGCCTGCACCTGCTCCGGCGCGCGTTCTCCGCGCAGCTTCAACAGCGAACGCAACAGCCGCGCGAGGTTGGCCTCGCGCCAGCGGGTGGCCGGGATGCGCAACGCGCCGCGATCGAAATCGATCAGCCAGCCGCCACCGCGCTCGTCGAACAGGATGTTGTGCGCATTGAGGTCGGCATGGTCCAACCCCGCGCGATGGAAGCGCGCGATCAATCGCCCAGTCTCCTGCCATGGCGCCGTGGCGGCATCCTCGCGCATGCGCGCCGCCAGCGAGCGCACGCCAGGCAGGCGCTCCAGCAGCAAGGCGGCGCGATAGGCCAGGCCTTCGCGCACGTAACTGGCCGCATATGGCTGCGGCACCGGCAGACCCTTCTCCAGCAATGCGCGGGTCAGGCGGAATTCGGCGAAACCCCGGGTGCGCGCCGCGCTGCGCCACAAGTAGCGATCGCGGCTGAGTCGCGCGGCCAGGCCACCGCGCCGGTACTGGCGCAGCACTGCCGGACCGAAGCTGGCATCGACGAACCATGCACTGCCGCGACCGCCCTCGTCGACCGGGCGCGCGCGTTCGCCCCAATGCTCTGGCCGCATCCAGTCCGGATCGGCTTGCCTGAAGCGTTTGCCGTCGAACAGAATCGCGCCATAGCCGCGGCCTTCGCGGAACGGCGTCAGGGCTTCGCTGGCGTCGAATTCGGCCATCCGGCGAGTCTAACAACACTTGTCCGAGATTTTAGGAAACGCGGCATTGGAAAGCTCGACTCCGCAATCGCTGTGCCTGCTGCGCCTGTCCGCGCTCGGCGACGTGACCCATGTGCTGCCGCTGGCGCATACGTTGCGCTCGGCGTGGCCGCAGCTGCGCCTGCACTGGATCATCGACAAGGCCGGATTCCGGCTGCTGGAAGGCCTGGACGGCGTGGAGTTCCACGTCTACGACAAGAACAGCGGCCTGGCCGGGATGCGCGCGTTGCGCCGCGGGTTGCCGAAGACCGGCTTCGATGCGCTGCTGCAGATGCAGGTGGCGTTGCGCGCGAACCTGCTGTCGGCGTTCGTCCCGGCGAAGCGGCGGATCGGTTACGACCGCTCGCGTTCGAAGGATCTGCATGGATTGTTCGTCAACGAACGCATCCCCGATCGGCCGGGCATCCACGTCCTCGACGCCATCGGCAGCTTCTGCGAGCCGCTGGGCCTGAAGCAGCGCGAAGTCGTCTGGAACATGCCGGTGCCGGACGCGGCGTTCGAATGGGCACAGGCGCAATGGCCGGACGACGGCACGCCGGTATTGATGATCTCGCCCTGCTCCAGCCATGTGCGTCGCAACTGGTACGCCGACCGCTACGCGGCGGTGGCCGACCACGCCGCGTCGAAAGGCTGGCGCGTGGTGCTGTGCGGCGGGCGCAGCGAACTGGAACGGACCACGGCCGACGCCATCATCGCCTCGATGAAGCGCCCCGCCCTCGACCTGGTCGGCAAGGACACGCTGAAGCAACTGCCCGCGCTGCTGGCGCGCGCCAGCCTGGTGATGACGCCCGATTCCGGCCCGATGCACATCGCCAACGCGATGGGCGCGAAGGTGCTGGGGCTGCACGCAGCCAGCAATCCCGCGCGCAGCGGGCCGTATTCCGACCGCCGCTATTGCGTGGACAAGTACGACGCGGCCGCGCGCAAGTACCTTGGCAAGCCGGCCGATGCGCTGAAGTGGGGAACGAAGATCGAGTTCGACGGGGTGATGGAACTGGTCGGCGTGGAGGATGCGATTGCCGCATTCGAACGCTATCGTTCCGACCCTTCCGGCATCTGACCGCACCAAGGACCTTTCGTGAACCTGCAAACCCTGCTCGACAAGGACGCCATCGGCGACGTCATCAACCGGCTGTTCGTCGGCACCGACAATCGCGACTGGGTCGCGGTACGCGCCGCGCTGGCTCCGCGCCTGCATGTCGACATGACTTCGGTCGCCGGCGGCACGCCATCCGAAATCGGAGGCGCCGACCTGGCCGCTATGTGGGAAACGGGACTGCGGCCGATCCAGGCCGTGCACCACCAGACCGGCAACTTGCGCATCGCCGTCGATGGCGATGCCGCCGAAGCTTTCTGCTACGGCACCGCCACCCATTACCGGCCCACGGCCAGCGGCCGCAACGTGCGCACGTTCGTCGGCAGCTACGATTTTCGCCTGGCGCGCATGGAGGGGGTTGGCGGATCACGCTGTTCCGCTTCAACCTGAAATACCTGGACGGCAACCTCCAGCTGGACACGGACGGCTGAAGCGGCTTACGGCGCCGCGCCGGTCCTGTAGTCCTGGTACGACTTCTCTTCCACGTAGGAAGATCCCAGCGCCAGGTTGATTTCCTTCTTGATCCGCGCGCGCTCGTCGTTCTCGAAATACACGCTGCGCGCCAGACGGATGAATTCGGCATCGAATTCCTGGGCTTTCTCCTTGACCCGGATGTCGTCCTCGATCACCCACAGGCGCTCGTTGACGGCCTTCAGGTCGGCGCGCAACTGGGCGATGTCGTGGCCGGCGGCCGGATGCGCCATCCAGGTCTGCTCCAGCGCCGACAGCTCGTTGCGCACGTTGGCCAGCTTGGCCGGATCGGTCATGCGTTCGGACTTGATCTGCAGGATGGCGATCTTGTCGAGCAATTCGCCGAAGGAGACGGGGGTATGGATTTCGGACATGGAACTTCCGGGAAAACATGAGGTGGCCCCAGTGTAACCGCGGGCATGCATGGGGGGATTCGCCCAGGTCCATCCATGGGCCTCGCCTGCGGGCGACCCTGCCGCGCAAAATCGCGCAAGACCGCAGTCCTGCCGTTTTACCGGACCCGCGAAAGTTGCGTCCAGCAGACATGGAAAAGGCCCCGTCGGGGGCCTTTTCCATAGTCTGGCGGGAAGGGGGGGATTCGAACCCCCGGTACGCTATAAACGTACGCCTGATTTCGAGTCAGGTACATTCAACCACTCTGCCACCTTCCCGGGTAGCGGCCCCGCCTCGCGGCAGGGGGCGTGAATGATACGGGGCGAGCCGCGCGCGGACAAGGGCGAAGGCCGTCATTCGGACCGAACGGCCGATGCCATAGCCTCGCCGTGAACCCTCCTCGAATGCCTGCTTGCCGGCCGGCCGTTCTGCCGCAATGATTGCGTTCGACAACACAAGACTCCCCCGCGCCAGACCCCTAATGATCGAGTTCGGACACCTCACCCACACCGGCCTGCGCCGCGAACTCAACGAAGACACCTATTACGGCGACAACGAGCTGGGCCTGTGGCTGGTCGCCGACGGCATGGGCGGGCACGAATACGGCGAGGTCGCCAGCGCGCTGGCCCGCGAGACCATCGTCCGCGAGGTCCGCGACGGCACCCCGCTGCCGCAGGCGATCCGCATCGCCGACGAGGAAATCATCCGCGCCTCGCGCCGCCGCAACGACGCCTTGCCGATGGGCACCACGGTGGTCGCCATGCGCGTGCAGGGTCCGCGTTTCGAGGTGGCCTGGGTCGGCGACAGCCGCGCCTACCTGTGGCGCGACGGCCAGTTGGCCCAGCTCAGCCACGACCACAGCTATGTGCAGGAACTGATCGCCAACGGCGCGTTGACCAGCGAGCAGGCCCGTTCGCACCCTCAGCGCAACGTGGTGACCCAGGCGCTGGGCGTGACCGACCCGGCCCATCTCAACGTCGAGACGATGACCGGCGAACTGCGGCCAGGCATGCAGCTACTGCTGTGCAGCGACGGGTTGACCGAGGAAGTGGACGACCGCGGCATCGCGGGCGTGCTGGGCCAGTCCGATTGCAGCGCCCAGGAATGCGTCGACGGCCTGGTCGCGGCAGCGCTGGACGGCGGCGGTTCGGACAACGTCACCGCGATCCTGGTGCGCTGCCACTAGTCCCCTCCCTCTCCGGAGGGAAAGGGACGAACTCAGGCATCCCACACGCAAGCGCCGCCGGCCTTCTTGCGCAGTTTCTCCAGCCGCGCTTCGTGCGCAGCGAGCTCCGCGTCGGAAACCCGGACCTGCGGGCGCGCGCCGGTGGCCGGGCCGAAATCGTGGCGAACCGCGACGACCTGCGTTTCCCCGCTCGCCTCCAGCGCGTCGAAGCCGATTTCGCTCTGTCCCGAGGTCAGGTGCAGGTACACCTCGCACAGCAGTTGCGCATCGAGCAGCGCGCCGTGCAACTGGCGATGCGCGTTGTCCACGCCCAGGCGCTTGCACAGCGCGTCCAGCGAATTGCGCTGGCCGGGAAAGCGCTGCCGCGCCAGCAGCAGCGAATCCTCGACCGTCACCCGCCCGCTCAGGCGCCCGTATTGCGGACCAAGCAGCGACAACTCGTAATCGAGGAAGCCCATGTCGAACGCGGCGTTGTGGATCACCAGTTCCGCGCCATCGACGAAGGCGAGGAAATCGTCGGCGATCTCGGCGAAACGCGGCTTGTCGGCGAGGAACTCGAGGCTCAGCCCGGTGACCTCGGCCGCACCCGGTTCGAATTCGCGGTCCGGATGGATGTACTGGTGGTAGGTGCGCCCGGTCGGGCGCCGTTCCAGCAGCTCCACGCAGCCGATTTCGACCACGCGGTTGCCCTTCTTCCATTCCAGGCCGGTGGTTTCGGTGTCGAGGATGATCTGGCGCATGCGGTGTTCGGAGAATCGGAAGTCGGACGAAGGGTAACCCGGCGCCGTCTCATCGGCTGGGCACGGATCTGCTTCAGGCCGCGCCGCGGAACTTCGTCGCCTGCTCGCGCGCCAGCAGGTCGACGCGTTCGTTGTCCGGATCGCCGTTGTGGCCCTTGACCCAGTGCCAGTCGATCCGGTGTGGCTGTACCGCCGCATGCAGGCGCTCCCACAGGTCGCGGTTCTTGACCGGGTCGCCGCCGGCGGTTTTCCAGCCGCGCCGCACCCAGTTCGGCATCCACTCGGTGATGCCCTGGCGCACGTACTGGGAATCGATGTACAGGACCACCGCGCACGGTTCCTTCAGCGATTCCAGCGCCACGATCGCCGCCATCAGTTCCATGCGGTTGTTGGTGGTCTGCGCCTCGCCGCCGGCCAGTTCGCGTTCGCGGCCGTTGTAACGCAACAGTGCGGCCCAACCGCCGGGCCCCGGATTGCCGAGGCAGGAGCCGTCGGTGTGGATGCTGATTTGCTTCATCCGGATATTTTCGCATTCTTCATGCGGGCGCCGTGCCGGCATTCCACCGCCGTTGCACCTGTGCGGGCGGAATCAGTCCGGCGACGCGCGATTCGGCTTCCAGCAAACAGATCGCGCGCAGGCCCGCCAGCACCGCGGGCGGTTGGGACGGCGCCGGCTCGACCCGCCATACCGGCCCGAGGTAACGGACCTCACCGCCGGTCAGGTGCAGACCCGCGGCACGCAAGCGCGCCTGCCAGTCGCGCGGATCGCGGGCACGTTGCGCCGACTTGCGCCAGTGCGCGCGATACGGACTCCACGGATTCAGGGCGAACAGCCAAAGCCGCCCGCCCGGTTCCAGCACGCGCGCGCATTCCATCAGCAGTTCGTTGAACGCACCGTCGTCCAGCACGTGCTGGACGACCACGCTGCCGAAGGCCTCGGTCGGCAACGGCAGCGGCAGGCGACATTGCAGCGGACCGGCCAGAGCGTCGCCGCGAC
>DASRYD010000083.1:0-14263 GCA_035653955.1 Pseudoxanthomonas sp. | reverse complement strand
AAGCTGGCCTACGCGCCCGGCGTGGCGCGGAGTGCCGATCGCGAAGTGACGCGCGGCGTTGCCGAAGCGTTCGAAGCCCAGGGCGGCCTGCGCCTGTTGCGCGGCAATCTTGGCCGCGCGCTGATCAAGACCTCGGCGGTGAAGCCGGAATACCGTACCATCGAAGCGCCCGCCGTGGTCGTCGACGACCCGAAGGCGCTGAACAAGCTGCACGCGGCCGGCGCCTTGCCGCAGGACTTCGTCGCCGTGGTCCGCTATCAGGGCCCGAAGGCCAATGGCATGCCCGAGCTGCATTCGCTGGCGCCGTTGCTGGGCCTGCTGCAGAACCAGGGCCGGCGCGTCGCGCTGGTCACCGACGGCCGCCTATCCGGCGCCTCGGGCAAGATTCCTGCGGCGATCCACATCACGCCGGAAGCGGCCAGCGGCGGCCCCATCGGCAAACTGCGCGAAGGCGACATCGTTCGCCTCGACGCCGAAGCCGGCACGCTGGAAGCGCTGGTAGATGCCACGGAATGGAAGTCTCGCACGGGCGCGCCGAACACCGCGCCCGCCGGATACGACCTGGGCCGCAACCTGTTCGGCTTCAGCCGCGCCAAGGTGTCGCCGGCCGACCAGGGCGCGCTGTCGATTTCCTGCGGTCCGCCCTCGCCCGAAGGCGACGACTGGGATTACGACGCCGAATACGAACTCGGCCACGACGCCGCCGCGGCCGCCGCGCCGCACGAAGCCGTGGATGCATAGGTTTTCCCTTCTCCCCTCGGGAGAAGGAAAATCGGAAACCACCATGACCATCGAAGCCCTCCAGCAGAAAGCCGAACAAATCCTCCACGCCGCCGGCATCCTGCCGGTGGTCACCGTCAACTCCCTGGACGAGGCGCGCAAGGTATCCGAAGCGCTGCTCAAGGGCGGTCTGCCGGCGATCGAACTCACCCTGCGCACGCCGGTCGCGATGGAAGCGCTGGTGATGCTGAAGAAGGAACTGCCCCACATCGTGATCGGCGCGGGCACCGTGCTGACGACGGAGCAGATGGCGCAATCCATCGCCGCCGGCGCCGATTTCCTGGTCACCCCGGGCACGCCGCCGGAGCTGGCCGATGCGCTGGCCAAGGCCGACGTGCCGGTGGTGCCGGGCGCGGCCACGCCGACCGAACTGTTGTCGCTGATGGCGCGCGGCTTCCGCGTGTGCAAGCTTTTCCCGGCCACCGCGGTTGGCGGACTGGCGATGTTGAAGGGTCTGGCCGGGCCGCTGTCCGGACTGAAGATCTGCCCGACCGGCGGCATCGGCGAGGACACCGCCGCCGACTACCTCTCGCAACCGAACGTGGTCTGCATCGGCGGCTCGTGGATGGTGCCGAAGCAATGGATAGAAGCCGGCCAGTGGGACAAGGTCGCCGAGAGTTCGGCGAAGGCCGCGGGCATCGTGCGCAAGGTGCGCGGCGGCTGAGGGCCAACGCGTCGCACGCACCATCCGCCTCATTTGTCATCCCGGGCGCAAGCGAGCGATCTCGCTTGATCGTGGCGGAAGAGCAAAAGCAGATCCCTCGCTTGCGCTCGGGATGACAGCTTCAAACTCTTCCCACAATCCTACCGAACCGCGACTTCCACCGCCGCCGGCAGCGCATCTATCCGCAATTCGCGGTCGCGCCACTCGACCGCCTTGCCGTTGACCTTCGCCGCGCCCGGCTCGCCGGCATACGGCCACGGCAGCACCAGGCCGCCTTCCGGCAGCGACAGGCCGCTCGGCACGTCGAGCTTCAGCACGCCGCCTTCGCGACGCAGCGAATACGCCAGCGGCCCGTTCGGCGTGCGCAGGCCGGAAATCGCCACGCCCTCGCCCTGCAGCCAGTCGGCCGGTACGCCAGCGGCCAGCACGATGCTGTCGTCAGACTCGCGCGAGTAGGCGAACATGTCCAGGGCCGAGCGCACGAAATCCGACGCGACCCAGGCATGCGGCAGGTCGCCGACGAAGAACGGTTTGCGCGGCGTGCGCGATACCACCTCGGCCCACTGGTTCCACCCTTGCGGCGCGCGGTCCTTGAAGAAGAACTTCACCGCTTCCCACGCGCGCCCGCGCCAACCCAGGCGCACGAAGGCGGAAACGTTGCGCCATTCGTACGGCGTGTAGTCCTTCCACTCGCGCTTGCCGTCGCGGCGCTGCACGAATTCGTTCCAGTAGCGGCCGAAGGTATTGTCCAGCACGCTGCGCGGCAGGCTGTCCTGTTCGCCGCCCGGAGCCAGCGCGATGGTGGTCGAGGTCGGGTCGAAGTCGCCCAGCTCCGCCGCGCCCGGCAGGTACTCGATGCGATGCTTCTGCGTCGCCGCCTGCAGCGAGGAGTACAGGTCGGCGTGGAACTGGTCGCGCGAAGCCGCCATCCGCTTCGCCTCCGCGCCTTCTCCCAGCCACTGCGCGATGTCGGCCGCGTCCTTGTAGCCGCGCAGCGCCCAGAAGTTGTCCCAGTAGGAATGCATCGGCTTGGCCGAGTAGCCTTCGTGGCTGATCGACACCGGCATCATTCCGTAGAACGCGGGATCCTTCGCCCGATTCTCCTCGGTGCGCTCGCTCAGACGCAGTTTCTCCATGTAGTCGAACGCGCCGCGCACATGCGGCCACATCCGGCGCAGGAACGCGCGGTCGCCGGTATAGCGGTAATACTCGGCGATGTTGTAAATCAGCTCGCCGTGGCTGTCGTTCTCGGGCACCGGGTCGCTGCCGCGGTCGTCCACGCAGCACGGCACCTTGCCGTCCTCGAACTGGTACGGCGCGTAGAACTCGACGTATTCGCGCACTACCGGCGCGCGGCCCATGCGCAGCAGGCCTTCGGAAATCATCGCGCCGTCGCGGATCCAGCTGCGCCCGTACGAACGCGTGCCCGGCTGCAGGCGCGGACCGACGCGCGAAATCAGCATGTGCGCGGTCGCGGTGCGCACGGTGTCCGCCAGTGCCTTGCCCTGTGCCGGCACGCGCAATGTCACCTTGTCCAGCTTGCTTCGCCACATCGCCGCCACGCGCCGTTGCGCAGCGGCGGCATCGCAGGCGTCGCCCTGGCAAGCGATCCTGCCGGTCATCGGCACGCGTAGCGCGTACTCGCGGGTTTCGCCCGGTTGCAGGCGCACGCGGTAGACGAAAGCGCCCGAGGCCAATCCGGTCGGATCGACGACCTGGCGCGTCTCCGGCAGCGCCTTGTCGCGCAGCTTCGACACCGCCATGCCGCCGTCGAATGTGCTGGCGAACGCCGCGTCCGGCCTTTGCGCGGCGAACACGCGCGGCTTGCCGTCGACCCGGGCCACGCCGCCCGCGAACGCCAGCGGTTCGATCCGGCTGATTCCGCCGACGGTGTTGAGGAACTGGCTGGGCGGGTTGACCTGGAACGGCCGTACCGCCAACGCCAGCCGGTATTCGCGCGCCCGCTGGCCGGGATTGCTCAGCCGGTAACGCACGAACAGTTGCGAATTGTCCGGCGTACCGTCGACGAACGCCGTCGTGTCCAGCCGCACCGCCGGATGCGTCCATTCGACGCTGGGCAGCGGCAGATAGTCGTCCTGCAGCGATTGCCTGCTTTCGACATCGGCCCAGCCCACCAGCTCGCCGTCGGCGACGACGAAGGGCTCGATGCTGAAACCGCCCTTGCCCACTTCGACCGCGCCGTCTTCGCCGATCAGCGCCTGGTCGCGGCCGCCATCCAGCCCGATCAGGGTCCAGTACGGTTGTTCGCCGCTGAACCCGCGCGGGAACTCGCCACGAGACGAATTGGCCGCGACCGACGCGACGAAAGCGTTGGGCGTGGCCGCGAACGCCAGCGGCTGCACCGTCGCTTCTACCAACCCGAATCCGGTACCCGGCCCGCGCAGCGGCGTCAGCCGCAGGTAACGCGCCTCGGATTCTGGCAAGGCGATGAAATCGGTGCCGCCGTTGCCGCCCACGACTTCGCGCGCGACGCGCCATTTCGCGCTGTCGTCGGACAGCTCGATGCGGTAATCGCTCGCCTGGCCGTCTTCGCTCCATTGCAGCGCCAGAGCGCCGAACTCGCGCAAGCGTCCCAGATCCAGTGTCAGACTCGGCGGCGTCTCGATGGAGAAACCGGCACGCCACGCCGTCGCCGGATTGCCATCGATGGCGAACGACGGCTGGCTGCCCGCGGCGCTGGCCGTCGCGGCAGCGGTACCGGCCAACGGCGCGTCGCTGTCCGGCGGCAGCGGCGTGAAGCCCAGTTGGTCGAAGCAGACCGAGCCCTTGCCGCCGGCATTGTTGTAGATGGTGAATTCCAGCTTCGCGCTGCTGCGCGGCACCGGATCGGCGCCCGGCCCCCAGGCCTTGTCGATGTGCCGGCGCTTGTAGCGGACCGGCGTCCACTCGTGCGGGAAATCGTACTTCGGCTTGTTGACCCACCAGACATTGTCGCCGCTGGCGTCGACCAGCTTGAACTGCAAGTCGTTGTTCGGCGAATCGCCGCGCAATTGGAAATCGAAGCGGTAGTTCGCCGGATATTCGAGCGGCAGATCGCGCTGGATGCCCGCGTAGCCCGACACGCCGTTGAAATCGTAGTCCAGGCACAGCGCCTTGCCCTGCGTGCCGTCGACCTGGCGCAGGCTGCCGCTGACCTGGTTGGAGGTAACGACCCGCCACGTGGACGGATCTTCGAATCCATCGAGGATCCGCGCCTCCTGTGCCATGCCATTGCCGACACCGGATATGCCAAGGATCGCCGACAGCGCGACGCACTTGCAGGAGCGTCCCCTGGGTGCGACGGTTTTCGCTCCGGTGCGATGGACGTCGGAAATTGTCGATGCAAAGCGTCGCGCCCAGGGGACGCTCCTGCAAGACGGCGTCGTGTTGCTCATCCCTTCACGCTCCCCAGCAACAAACCCTGGATGTAGTAACGCTGCAGCAGCAGGAACAGCAGCAGCACCGGCAACACGGTGACCACCGCGCCGGCCATCATCAGCTCGACGTCCATGATGTGCTCGCGCGACAGCGAGGCCAGCGCCACCGGCAAGGTGTAATGCTGCTGGTCGGTCAGCACGATCAACGGCCACATGAAGTCGTTCCAGGCGCCGAGGAAGGTGAAGATGGCCAGCGTCACCAGTACCGGCTTCAGCATCGGCAGCACGATGCGGAAGAAGATGCGCAGTTCGCCCGCGCCGTCGATGCGCGCGGCCTCGAGCAGTTCGTCGGGAATGCTGCGCGCGTATTGGCGCACCAGGAAAATGCCGAACACCGTGGCCAACGCCGGCACGATCACGCCCCAGCCGGTGTTGATCAGGCCCAACTGCTTCATCAGCAGGAACAGCGGCAGCATCGCCACCTGCGCCGGCACCACCAGCGCGGCCAGCAAGGCCTGGAACACCCGCTCGCGCCCGCGGAAACGCAGCTTGGCGAAGGCGTAGCCGGCCATCGCATTGACCAGCAGCGAGCCCACGGTGATCGCGCCCGAGAACAGCAGGCTGTTGACGAAGTTGCGGCCCATGCCGGTGGTCGCGAACAGCTCGCGGTAGTTGGCCAGCGTCGCCATCGAAGGCAGGAACGGCGGCGGGAAGTGGCTGGCTTCGCCGCGCGGCATGAACGATACCGAGACCATCCACAACAACGGCAACAACGCGAACGCGGCCAGCGCGACCAGCGCGCCGTTGACCCACCACCCGTGCCAGCGCGATTGACCCAGTTCCCGATAGGCATGCCCGCGGCTCATACCAGCTCCTTCCTGCGCCCGAAGCGCAGCATCAGCGCGGTCGCGCCGAGGATGATCAGGAACAACATGAACGCCACCGCCGAGGCGCGACCCAGGTTCCACCACTTGAAGCCTTCCTCGAACATGAAGTACAGCACGCTGACCGTGCTCTGCAGCGGATCGCCGCGGGTCATCACGTAGGGCTCGGCGAACAACTGGAAATAGCCGGACACGGTGATCACACCGACCAGCAGCAGCACCGGCCCCAGCATCGGCAGGGTGATGTGCAGGAACTGCCGCCATTTCGACGCGCCGTCGATGCGTGCGGCCTCGTACAGGTCCTGTGGAATCGCCTGCAGGCCGGCGAGGAAGATCACCATGTTGTAGCCGAAGTTCTTCCACACCGCGAACAGCATGATCGTCGGCATCGCCCAGCGCGGATCGCCCAGCCAGTCGACCGGCGCGATGCCGATGTGGCCCAATGCCCAGTTGACCAAGCCGTAGCTGGTGTGGAACAGGTAGCGCCAGATCACCGCCACCGCGACCAGCGTGGTCACCACCGGCGCGAACAGCGCGGTGCGGAACAACGCCTTGAACCGCGCCACCGGCGCGTTCAACAGCAGCGCCGCCCCCAGCGATGCGGCGATGGAGAGCGGTACGCCGACCAGCACGAAATACGTGGTGTTCCACAACGACTTCCAGAACATCGGCGTGCGCAACAGATCGAGATAGTTGTCGAAGGCGACGAAGCGCAGGTTATGCGGGTCGGCCAGCGCATAAAGATCGAAATCGGTGAGGCTCAGCGCCAGCGCGGCCAGCACCGGCAGCACGAAGAACACGCCGATCACCGCCAGCGCGGGGCCCGCGAACATCCAGCCGGCCAAGGGCACTCGCTTCACCGCTGGGCTCCGTGCGCCTGCTGGTCCAGCACCCAACGCCGCTTGGCCAGGATGCCGTCGATGCGCGCGTCGAGTTCCGTCACCGCCTGGTCCTGGCTTTGTCCGCCGCGCACCACGCGTTCGGTGGCCAGGCGCATTTCCTGGACCACCCGCTCCCATTCCAGCACCTTCGGCGTGGGCTTGACGCGCTCCAACTGGTCGCGGAAAGCGTGCGCGAGTTCGTCGTCGCGCAATTGCGGCGAGTCCCATGCGCTGCGCCGTGGCGGCAGGTCGCCGATGGCGGCGTGGAAACGCTGCTGCACGTCTGGCCGCGACAGGAATTCGACCAGTTGCCATGCCGCCTGCTGGTGCTGCGAAGACTTGAAGATCACCAGGCTGGTGCCTCCGGCGATGCCGGCGCCCGGACCCTCCGGCCCCGGCAGCGGCATGGTGCCCCACTGCCCTTTCAATGCGGCAGGCTCGCGGCGCTTGAATTCGCGGATGTTCCACGGTCCCGACAGGTAGAAAGCGTAGTTGCCGTTGAAGAATTCGTCCCAGACGTTCGAGATCTGCGTCTCCGACATCGGCGGCGCCCAGCCCCGGGCGAAGGCGTTGGCGTAGAACGCCAGCGCCTTGCGGAAACCCGGACTGCGGAAATTGCCGTAGCGTCCGTCGTCGCGCAGCAATGGATCGCCGGTCTGCAACCCCAGCGACAGTTGCTGTTCGAATTCGTTGACCGGCAGCAGGATCGCATAGCGCTGCGGGCCTACGTGGCGCTTGATCGCGGCCATCGCCGCATTCCACTCGTCCCAGGTGCGCGGCGGCCGGTTAACGCCGGCTTCGCGCAGCATGTCCTTGCGGTAGAACAGCAGCCGCGTATCGACGTACCACGGCACGCCGAGCACCTGGCCATCGACGACGTTGGTGTCCCAGATTCCCGGGAAATAATCGGCCGGCTCTACCACTTGCGAACGGTCGATGAAGGGTTGCAGCGGCTGCAAGGTACCGAGCGTGGCGAACTCCGGCAGCCAGGTATTGCCGAGCTGGCATATGTCCGGCAAGGCATCGGCGGCGAATGCGGTCAGCAGCTTCTCGTGCGCCGCTGTCCATGGAACGGTCTGCAGGTCGACGCGGATGCCGGGATGCTCGCGTTCGAATTCCGGCATGAAGCCGGAGATGACTTCGGCTTCGCGGCCCATGGCCCAGAAGGTGATGGTTTCTCGCTGGTCGTTTCTGGGGGTGCATGCCGCCAGCAGAAAGGCCAGCAAAGCCAATGCAACGACGAGTCCGATTTTTCCCATCCCGACGGGAACCGGGATCCGGCTTCCGCTTTTATTGTGCAGAGCTCGGACTCGTCGTCCACTTGCTGCAGAACAGTCGAGCATCCTCGACTCTACAAGACAACCGCAGAGTCTGGATCCCGGCTTGCGCCGGGACGACGGCATGGAAAATTCGCGGGCCGGCTGCCTGTCCATCTCGCCGACAGCTTACTCCGGCTTCGTGTCCGGGGCCGGGTCGGTGGCCTCCGGCGCAGTGGCGCTGTTCGCCCGCGATTCGGCGATGCCGATGGCGCGGGCCTCGGCCTCCTTTGGATCGGCGGCTTCGTCCGCCGTCGGTTTTGCCTCCGGTTCCTTCGCCGCCAGCCAGCCGCCGGTGAAGCCGGCGCGCAACAGCCCCTTGCGGACGTGCGCGTTCTTCTTCATCACGTTCCAGACGAAGCCGTTGCGGTAATTGGCGATCATCGCCAGGATCGGCCCCTGGTCGATGCCGATGTAATCGGTGGACACCCAGCCCTCGCCCGGCACGATGCGCCCGCGCTTCAGCGGAATGTCGTACTCGAAGCTGCGGTTGAACGCGTCGAGGAAGCCGTAGCTGGAATACAGATACTCGCCGTAACGCTCGTGCATTTCCTCGGTCGCGGGAATGACGATCTCCGGCGCGAACGGCAGCGAGGCGATGGCCGCGGTCGGCGCGATGGTGCCGTCGTCGAAATTGGAATGCAGGCCGGCGCCGCGCTCGGAATAGCCCAGGAACTTGCGTTGTTCGCCACGGTATTCCTGGGTGGTGTTCTGCGGCCCGTCGCTGGCGGTCAGACCCCAGACGTTCTCGCCGTAATCCTTCCACTTCATCGGATTTTCGATCGCATAGGCGCGCTGCGCGTAGGCGGCGCGGCGATTGTTCTCGAAATAATCGATGCCGCGGTTGCGCATGTACTCGTCCTGGATGCCGCGGAAGTCGATCCATGCTGCGCTGTACTGGTTCCAGAACGCCGGGCCGGTGGCGAGGTATTCCTGCCCCTCGTACACGCCCCAGCTCTCGTCGTAGGTACGCGTCCACACCGTCCAGGCGTCATCGCTCAGCGGATGGGTCGGCGAGCCCAGGCCGAGCACGTACAGTGCCATCGCTTCGTTGTAGCCCTTCCAGTCGGCTTCGATGTAGCCCTGTTCCGGATGCCAGCCCATCGACACCAGCGGCTTGCGCTTGGCCATCCAGGTCCAGTCGACGCGCCGATAGAGTTGCTCGGCGATCTCGCGGATTTCCTTTTCACGCGGATCGTCCCGGTCGTAGTAGCTCTGCGCGAACAGCACGCCCATCATCAGCCACGTGGTATCCACCGACGACAACTCGACCCAGGTGTCATAGCGATGCCCGGTCTGCATGTCGAGGAAGTGGTAGTAGAAGCCCTTGTAACCGGCCTTGCCCTCGCGCTGCGGTCCCTGCGGCAGGTCGCGGAGGAATTGCAGCGTCAGCAAGGTGCGTTCCACCGCCTGGGTGCGGCTGACCCAACCGTTCTCGATGCCGATCGGATACGCGGTCAGGGCGAAGCCGACCGAGGCGACGCTCGCGAAGGGCCGCGACGGATAGCGGTCCGGCGTCAGTCCGTTCAATTCGTTGCTGGTGTCCCAGAAGAACTGGAACGTGCGCCGTTCGATGTCGCGGAACAGCGGCGGGAGCGCGGGCTTCCCGGTCTTTGCGACCGCTACTTGCGGCTTGCCGGCAGCGGGCGGCGCCGCAACGGATTGCGGCTCGGGGGATTTCCCGCATCCGCTTGCCATGACGATCGCTGCACCCAATGTCCATGGGCCGAAAAATCGGCAAAACTTCTGTTTCATCGGTCGTAGATTTCTTGTAATCGTTTTCATTCTCGAGGAAAAACGTTCTTTCTGCGCTGTCGTTGACATACGTTTCTTGCGACGAACGGGGAGACGGATGTCTCGGCCCGTTCACGTCATCGCCGCGGCCTTGCAATGGCGATCGATGAATGCCTGATGCGGCGGCATGGCCTGCGCGCAAGTCGAAATCACCTTGCCCACATGTTCGACGAACTTGAACACTTCTTCTTCCGGCATCTGGTCGACCGCCGGGTGGCACACTTCGGGTAAGATCCGTTGCCCCAACAGCACCTGCACCCAGCTCTGTATGGCGAAGAACTCCTCGCCATTGCGGTAGAAACGCCCCGAGCGCCGGAACAGGTCGATATTCTCCTGCAGGCTGTCGGGCACAGGCATGGTGCGGCAGTGATTCCAGAACGGCGTGTCGTCGCGTTCGGTCGCCTTGTAATGCAGGACGATGAAGTCGCGGATGCGGTCGTAGTCGAAATCGACGGCACGGTTGTAACGCCCGACCAAAACCGGATCGAAGCCCGCATCCGGGAACATGTCGATCAGGCGCACGATGCTCATCTGGATCAAATGGATGCTGGTCGATTCGAGCGGCTCCATGAAGCCGCTGGCCAGGCCGACCGCCACGACGTTCTTGTCCCAGAACTTCCTGCGCTTGCCGGCGATGAAGCGCAACGGTCTCGGCTCGGCCAGCGCCTCTCCATCCAGATTGGCGAGCAAGGTCGCGGCGGCTTCGTCGTCGCCGACGAAACGGCTGCTGTAAACGTATCCGTTGCCGACACGATGCTGCAGGGGAATGCGCCATTGCCAGCCGGCCGGCCGCGCGGTGCAACGCGTGTACGGCGTGGGCGCCTCGGTAGTGGCGCAAGGTACGGCCAGCGCACGATCGCAGGGCAGCCAATGGCTCCAGTCTTCGTAGCCGGCCTTCAGGGTCTGTTCGATCAGCAAACCACGGAACCCCGAGCAATCGATGAACAGGTCGCCCGCGATGCGCTCGCCGCTTTCCAGCACCACCGCATCGACGAACCCGCTGTCCGGCCGCTGCGAAACCTGCACGATCTTGCCTTCGTGCCTGATCACGCCCAGCTTCTCGGAATATGCCCGCAGATACTTCGCATAGGACGCGGCATCGAAGTGGTAGGCGTAGGCGATGTTGGCCAACGGCGACGTCGCCGGCACATCGCTGGCCGGCGGCATGAAACGCCCCTGGTCGGCGGCCTCGGACTGCAGGCCGTAGTGGACGTACTCACGCGCACGCCCTGCCGCGCGGGCGTGCAGCCAGTATTGGTAGAACGGCACGGGACCTAGATCCTGCCCCACCGAGCCGAATCCGTGATAGTAGGTATCGCCAATGCGCGCCCAGTCGCGAAACTGGATGCCGAGCTTGAACGTACCTTGGGTAGCCTTGACGAAGTCGGCCTCGTCCAGGCCCAGCACTTGCGCATTGAAAGTGCGGATGTGCGGAACGGTGGCTTCGCCCACGCCGACGATGCCGATCTCGTCGGATTCCACCAGGCGGATCCTGCGGTGCTTGCCGAGGTGTTTCGCCAACGCCGCGGCGGCCATCCAGCCGGCTGCGCCTCCGCCCACGACGACGATGTCCCCGATCCTACCTTCGCTCATCGCAACATCATTCCCGGCCTCGAACTGACTCTTGCCGTTTCCGCTTGCCCGCAAAGACAGGACCCGCATTCGCGGGTCCTGTCGCCATTGCCATTCGCCCCTGCGCGGTTACCAGATCACCCGCATGCTCATGAACAGCGTACGCGGCGGAGAGTACTGGCTACCATACGGGTTGTAACGCGTCATTGGATTGCCGTTGTTCCAGTTCCACTCGGTACCGCTGAAGTTATCGGCATCCAGCGCATTGATCAGGTCGCCGCGCAGTTGCACGGTAACGTTCTCGGTTACCTTCATGTCCTTGGACAAGGACAAATCCAGTTGTTTGACTGCGAGGGTGCCGGGCCCGTCGATCGCCACCGGGGTCGGAATCGGCGACGTCGGCGCGATTTCATTCAGCGGCGGCGCCGTGGACAGGGTCAATTTCGCCGATGCGGTGATGTTCCACGGCAGGTCATAGATGCCGGTCAGCACCAGACGATGCTTGGGCACGGACTTCAGGTTGATGAAGGGATAGTCGCCGATGGTAGCGGCGTCGAAGGCGTAATGCTCATCGCCGCCACGATTGCCGGTGGCATGCGAATAGGTATAGGCCGCAGAAACGCCCCAGCCGGAGGCCTTGGTGTACGGCTTGTCCGCCGACAGCAGCAACTGTCCGGTCTTGGTCTCGATGCCGTTGTCGACCAGGATCAAGCCGCCCATACCTGGCGGATTGTGCTCCCATGGCTGGGCGGTACCGCCCCACGACGGGGTACCCCAGAAAGCACCGTTCGGATAGCGATTGCCCAAAGTGAAGACCAGGCCTTCCTTGCTGTGGATATAGGAAACCGCTGCCGAGGTGTTCCATTCGCCGACCTTGGCGCGCAAGCCCAGCGAGTACTGATCCGAGTATGGCGTCACCAAATCGTTGTTGAGCAAATCGATTTCACCGGTGCGCACATTGGCTTGGACCAGCCCTGCCATGCCCTCGGCACCTCCATTGAGATAGGCCGGGTTCCAGTTCGCGCAACTGCCTATGGTGGGTGTGCAGCCCGTGGTTTCGGCGAATTTGACGACGTACTGGGACAGCGCACCCTTGACCTGTTCCAGGCCCATCAAGTCGTACAGATTGCGGTCGTAACTGCGTCCGGCGCCACCGAATAGCACCAAGCTTTCGTCGCCGCGGAAGTCGTAGGAAAAGCCCAGACGCGGCGCCCAGTTGTTCTTGTCCGATTTGCGATTGCGGCCATTACCGATGTAATCGTTGATGTTGATGCCACCCTTGGCCAGCTGCTCGGCATAAGTGGCACTGACCGCCGGATCGGTACCCGGGCCGGTCAGCAATGCCGCCAACACCGCCGAGTTGGGAACGAAATCGTTGTAGGACGGAATCTCCTCGTAATCCCAACGCAGACCCAGATTCAGCTGCAGCTTATCGTTCACATCCCAGTCGTCCTGGATGTAGAACCCGTATTGCTTGTCCTTGGTCGTCACCGTCGGCGAAGCGCCGGTGAACGGCAGGAAAAACTTGACCTGGTAGGGAATGCTGCTGGTGCCTGCAGGCACCGTGGCATTGCTGCCATCGTTGACCGCGTAATAGAACGAGGGATTGGAGGTGGAATTCTCGCCCTGGGTCAGGTCTACCTGTTTGTACTTTACGCCGGCCTTGATGACGTGGCTTCCGTGCCAATCGATGCTGTTGAAGGTGATGTCGTTCTGAAACGCCGGGCCTTTCTGACCCTTGTGCTGGATCGCAAGGCCACTGGTGGCATCGGCGAAGATCAACACATCGTTTTCCGCTTGTTGAGCGGTGTAGATCGACTGGCTGCCGATGGTATAGGCGCTCGGATTGAACAGCACGTCTTCATAGGTGACCCGCGCTTCGTTTAGGTAGCTTTCGCCGTAATGCTCCCAGCGCAGGTCGTACCGTTTTTCGGTGTTGTTGTCGACCTTGGCAGCCAGCGCGGTGGTGGTCCCACCAACACTGCCGCGCCCCTCTTCATCGCGTTGCTTGAATGAAAATTCCAGACGATCGTTGTCGCCGATCTCCCAGTCGATCTTGCCGAAATACAGGTCCTCGTTGAACGGACGAGTCACTGGCCCCAATTGAGCGCGGATCCCATCAGGCAGATACGGTTCATAGGTGGAAAACCGTGTCGGAACTACGACCGGATCGACGTTCACTACGAAACCTTTTCCTTCGTAGCTGACGAAGAAATGCATTTTGTCCTGGATGATGGGACCACCCAGGGCAAAACCGTATTCGTTCTGGTGGGTTGTCGCCTTTTCTTCGCCCGGCGCTTTTTCGGCCGCCGTTTTCGTGCGCCAGCTGGAATCGGTATGGCGACCGAACACTTCGCCATGGAACTCATTGGTTCCGGATTTGGTCGCGGCGATGATGGCCGCCGAACCCACTTGATCGAATTCAGCCTTGTAGTTCGAGGTAACGACCTTGTATTCGCCAATGGCCAGCTGCGGGAACGGGTTGCCTGCGCTCTGCTCCTGGCCCGATGGGCCGCCGAACAAATAACTCTTCTGGCCGACGCCGTCGATATAGACGTTGACCGCAGAGGTCTGTTGCGCACCGCCGCGTATCGAGGTATTGCCGGCCGCCGTGGTGTTGAACTGCATGCCCGGCACGGTATCGGCGAACTCGAGGAAGTTACGGGTCAGCTGCGGCACGGTGCTGATCTGTTTCAGCGAGATGTTGGTGCCCACTTCGGAAGTCTTGACTTCGGTCAGCGGCGGCGCAGTCACCCGCACCGTGTCCAGCGTGGTCGCATCGCCCGTCGGTGCGGCGGTCGCGCCGCCGGCCAGGTTGAGGCTGACCGAAGTCGCCACCGCCAAGGTCACTGTCTGCGCGTTGCCGCCGGCTTCCACGCGGTAGGTACCAGGAGGCAAGCCGACCAGCGCGTAGCTGCCATCGGCATTGGCGCTGACCCTGCGGGTCGCGCCCGTGGCCGTGTTGGTCGCGGTCACCTGCGCCCCGGCGGGCGCC
>DASRYD010000082.1:0-6649 GCA_035653955.1 Pseudoxanthomonas sp. | reverse complement strand
GGGCCGCTGCCGGTTTGTTCGGGCGTGCCTTCGCCGATGTATTCCAGCCGCGTGCGGCTTTCCTCGACGGCTGGCGGAAAAGGTTCGATGTTCACCCACGCCAGCCACAGGATGACGATGGCGAACAGGACATGCAGCAACAGGCTGGTGAACGCGGCGAACCAGCGCAGGCCGCGCTCGTGCCGCGGCGCCGGTTCCCAGCCCTGCCGGAACAGCGAACGGAACGCGCCGATGCGGCCGTATTCGATCTCGCGTCCGAACCCCGGCAATGGCCGCGCCATCCATATGCCGGTCAACTCCCGCGCGCGTTCGTCGGTTATCGCGCCACGATTGTCGCGCAGCCCACGCAGCCACAAGCCCCAGCCATAGGGCATGCGGGTCTGTTTCTCGAGGGTGGGCGCGGCCTTGCGTGGCAGCAGCACGGCGATGATGTCGGCGGCTGTCGTCACGGCAGGAAGGGAAACTCAGGCCGCGTTGTCGCGAGGGATGTAAGGGGCATCGCCGCTGGCGTGGTCGGTAGCGTCGCGCACCGCCGTCACCCCGCTCACGCGCGACATCAGGGTCTTCTCGATGCCCTGCTTCAGGGTCACGTCGACCATGCCGCAACCGTGGCAGCCGCCGCCGAAGCGCAGCCAGACCACGCCATCGCCATCGACCTGTTCCACCGCGACCCGGCCCTTGTGCTGGGCCAGCTGCGGATTGACTTCGTTGTCCACCACCCAGCGCACGCGCTCGACCAGCGACGCGGATTCGGCCGGCACCTCGCCCTTGATGCGCGGCGCCTTGATCGTCAATTGGCCGCCGACGCCCTGGCTGACGTAATCGATCTCCGCCGCGTCCAGCCAGTGCACGCTGGACGCGTCGACGTACAAGACGAAACCGTCGCAATCCACCGCCCATTCGTCGCCGGCCAGGTCGCGCGGCTCGGCGAACTCCAGACGCGCGTCGGCGCGCGGCGTGCCCGGATCGACCGCGCTCAGGCGCACGCCCAGTCCGGGCAAGGCCTCGCGTTCGATCAGCTTGCGGAAATGCGCCTGCGCGCTGTCGGAAATCTGGATCATGCGGCTATTCTAGCCACGACTTCGCCGCCACCCCACCGAATCCCTAACGACGTGCGTGCTACGTTCAGACGCCGCCGAGAGAACCCCGCCGCCATGCCCGATCTCGTCCCCCTCGCCCGCGCCCGTTGCCTGCCGCTGAAGGGCAGCGAGCACAGGCTCAGCCCCGCGCGCATCGCCGAATTGCTGCCGCAGGTGCCGGGCTGGGAGCTGGCCGAGAACGGCCACGCCCTGGTCCGGACCTTCGCCTTCGACAACTATTACCAGACCATGGCCTTCGTGAACGCGCTGGCCTTCATCGCCCACGAACAGGACCACCACCCCGACCTAGGCGTGCACTACAACCGCGCCGTGGTCCGTTATTCGACCCACGACGTCGGCGGGCTGAGCGAGAACGACTTCATCTGCGCGGCCAAGGCAGACGCGCTGATCGACTGAAACTCCGGCTTTTGCGGGAGCGGCTTGAGCTCCGGGCTTTCCCGGATGCTGCGATGCGAAAAGAGCTCGCGGCTGAAACCGTTCCCGCAATGCAAGGAACGCCGCTCGAGGCGCCTGCCGTTGGTCACCGCTCCTGGTCGGTTAGTCACATCCGGCTTGTCGGAAGCAGGGCGCGACGACGATTCTGCGCGGCACTTTCTGCATGGACGGGCCGATGAAATACGGAATTTTCGCGTTGCTGGCCGGGCTTTCGTTTTCGGCCCAGGCGCAACAAATGTGTCCGGCGAGCGGCGGCAGGCTCCTGCCCTGCCAGAACTTCATGGAAGAACAGTTCGCGATCTACGCCGCCAAGGAAGCCGAATGGGCCAAAGCCGACGCCGAGGATGCCGCCCTCGACAATGCCAACCGCGCATCCGACTACTGGGGCGCGATCGCGGCCAATCTGCAGGCCGGGCGGATCCATCATGTCGAATACGTCTATCGGCCGACCGAAGCGCTGGAAAGAATGAAACAGGCCTGTGCCGGCGACAAGCAGTGCGATCTGGTCGCGATATACCGCAATACTTGCGTGGCGCTGGCGCGCGGCGACCGGGGCGAATTGTTCTGGACCGACGACGCGAAGCCCAAGCTGGTCCTGCAGAAGGCCATGAACGCCTGCAAGGCCGGTGGCGCGAACGGCTGCCAGGCCGCGGAGCAGGACCGGGTATGCAGCGGCTACGACTACGTCGACATCCGCACCGGCGAGGCCGGCACCGGCCAGCAATCGCTGGGCTCCAAGCTGCGCGCGTTCAAGCGCAAGGGCGGCCTATTGGGCGCGATCTCGCCCAAGCTCGCCGGCAAGTCCGAGGTGCAACCTGCACAAGTCACCTACAACCCGATGACCGCGCAGTTCCTGTCCCAGCCCACGGCTATGCGCAGCGGCCAGAGCCCGGCCAAACCAGACGGATCGTCGCTGTGGATGGCCTACGCTTTCGGCCGCGACAGCGGCGCGCGCGGCACCGGCATCGGCCTGGTCGAAGGGGTATCCGCGGCGCAGGCCAGGCAGACCTGCGGCAAGAGCGACTGCCAGACGCTGGTCGCCGCGCGCACGGGCGAATGCTTCGCCATCGTCGGCGGCATCGATGCGCGCAGCGTCCAACAGGATTTCGCCGCCAAGGCCAAGAACAAGGAACTCGCCGGCCAGGCTGCGCTGAAGCAGTGCAAGAACGGCGGCCTCAGCCAGTGCCAGGTCGGTTTCGCCGAATGCGTGAAAACCCTATCCGAAATGGGAAAGCAACAGTAATAGCCGCCTTCGAGCGTTCCGGAACCTGCCCCATCGTTTCCGTAGATGCGAATTCATTCGCACCGACGAGGGCAAGGGCAGCGGAGCAAGCCCCGCTCCCCGCGCGGAATCCAGCGACGCAGCGTGCAGGAACAGCCGCTTCAAATCCGATCCTCTCGCGCAGCCGCTTGTTCGCTTCGGCACCGCCGTACTTGTCGTCACCGGCGACCGGGTGCCCCAGATGCTGGGCACATTGGCGGGCTATGCGCAGATGACGGGCGTGGTCTACCATCCTCCGGCCCAATGATCACGGGTCTTCAGTCAACGGATACGCTCATGCGCAATATCGCCATTTCCGCTGGTACTCGCCGCGTCGTGGCCATTTTGATGGTGGCCGCGTGTACAGCCGCCCTGGCTGCCTGCAAGCAACAACCGCAGGCGCCGATCATCCCGCCGACCGAACTGGCCGCGATCAACACGCCGCCGCCCGAGTATCCGGAGAAGCTCGCCTGCGCCGGCATCGGCGGCACCACGTTGCTGCGCGTGACCATCGCGCGCAACGGCAAGCCGGCGAAGGTGGAACAGATCGGCAGCAGCGGTCAGCCGGAACTCGATCAATCCGCACTGAAGGCCGTGCGCGATTGGGAATTCAAGGCCGGCACCCGCAACGGCAAGCCGTGGGTGCAAGGCATCCAGGTGCCGGTGACCTTCAACCCGCCGGCGGAGAAGCCGACGCGGTGTTTCCAGTACGACCGCTGATCCGACAACGGCATCATCGGGTCCTCGATGTGGGAGCGACGTAAGTCGCGATCGCTTTTACCGCCGTCGAATCGGCAAGCATCGCGATTTACGTCGCTCCCACACCCGTACCCAAAGCTGCTTGCCTATCAGCCCAGCCGATCCAGCGCCGCCGCCAGATCCTCCGCCAACGGCGCATTGAGCACGTAAGGCGTCTTGCCGCCGTCCAGCGCGAATTGCAGCGATGCAGCATGCAGGAACAGCCGCTTCAGGCCGATCTGCTCGCGCAGGCGTTTGTTGACCGCCTCGTCGCCATACTTGTCGTCGCCGGCGACCGGATGGCCAAGATGCTGGGCATGCACGCGGATCTGGTGGGTACGCCCGGTCTCGATGCGAACCTCGCAATAGGAATGCCCGCCGCGCCGCTCCAGCACGCGGAAATGGCTCAGCGACGGCTTGCCGGCCGCGTTGACCTGCACATGGCGCTCGCCGCCCTGGCGCAAGCCCACCAGCAATGGCGCATCGATGCTCATCACCCCGTCCGGCATGCGCCCCACCAGCAGGGTCAGGTAGCGCTTCTCGATCCCGCCCTCGTGGTCTTCGCGCAGCAGCGCCTGCAGCTCGGTCAGGGCCGAACGCTTCTTGGCCAGCACCAGCAGGCCGGAGGTATCGCGGTCCAGCCGGTGCACCAGTTCCAGCGACTGGCCGGGGCGCAGGGCGCGCAGGGTCTCGATGGCGCCATGGCTGATGCCGCTGCCGCCGTGGCTGGCCACGCCGGTGGGCTTGTTCAGCACCAGCAGGCGGGCGTCTTCGAACACGATGGCCTGCTCCATCCGCTTCAGGAATGCCGGCGGAGGCGGGGCCGAGTCTCCGCTATCGGCGAGACTGACTGGTGGAATCCTGACTTCGTCGCCCGCTTCCAGCTTGCGCTCGGCCTTGGCCCGCCCGCCATTGACCCGTACCTGGCCGCTGCGCACCAACTTGTAGATCAGGCTGCGCGGAGCGCCCTTGAGCTGGCCCAGCAGGAAATTGTCCAGGCGCTGGCCTTCTCGGTCGGCCGGCACCGTCACGGTGCGGACAGCACTGCGGGCGGCGCCGTCGGGGCGCGGGGGCGGGGTCGGAGGGGTCATTCCGGGATTTATCTGTTACACTCGGCGGGCGAGATAAGGGTTTGATTTCGCAGGAAGTTGAACGGCAGGCATTCACCGAGGTGAACCGCCGGCCGGGGCCAGAAGCCCGTCTTCCCGCGAAGGCGTCCAGGGCGCAACCACCACCCACGGGGTGGCCATGTTAGCGGCTGTACGGCAAACCCGGCCATCGCCCGGCGAGTCAGACGCTGGTGCTGAACAACAGTCCCGAGCGGCGCGAAGGCCCCTGCCCCAGCTGCCACCGGCCCGCAACAACCAGAACCAAAGCGCTCCCGCGGCCTGCCGTGGTGTTGTAGCGCTGGAAGCCAAAACCCGCCCCGCCCGCGCCTGGCGCGAGGGGCGGCGACGAGTGACCAGAAGCGAAGCCCCACGGCGTTCCGCGCGGTAGCAGCGCGCGAGGAACGCAACAATGAAGCGAATGCTGATCAATGCCACGCAGGCGGAAGAACTGCGCGTGGCCATCGTCGACGGCCAGACCCTGTACGACATCGACATCGAACAGCCGTCGAAGGAACAGAAGAAGTCCAACATCTACAAGGGCCGCATCACCCGGCTCGAACCCTCCCTCGAAGCGGCCTTCGTCGATTACGGCGCCGACCGCCACGGCTTCCTGCCGCTGAAGGAAATCTCCCGCGACTACTTCCAGCCCGGCACCGACCACAACAAGGCCGGCCTGAAGGAACTGCTGCGCGAAGGCCAGGAAATCGTCGTTCAGGTCGACAAGGACGAACGCGGCAACAAGGGCGCGGCCCTGACCACGTTCATCTCGCTGGCCGGCCGCTACATGGTGCTGATGCCCAACTCGCCGACCGCCGGCGGCGTCTCCCGCCGCATCGAGGGCGAGGACCGCGCCGAGCTGAAGCGCGCGATGGACGCGCTGGACATCCCCGACCACATGGGCGTGATCATCCGCACCGCGGGCGTCGGCCGCGACGCGGAAGAGCTGCAGTGGGACCTCGACTACCTGCTCAGCGTGTGGAAGGCCATTGCCGAAGCCGCGCTGAGCAAGCCGGCGCCGTTCCTGATCTACCAGGAAAGCCGGCTGATCGTCCGCGCCCTGCGCGACTACCTGCGCAACGACATCGGCGAGATCCTGGTCGATACCGAGGACATGTTCGCGACCGCGCAGGAATTCATGCAGCAGGTGATGCCGCACAACCTGCGCAAGCTGAAGCATTACAAGGACGACATCCCGCTGTTCAACCGCTTCCAGATCGAATCGCAGATCGAGGGCGCGTACGAACGCGAGGTGCGCCTGCCCTCCGGCGGCGCGCTGGTGATCGACCAGACCGAGGCGCTGACCGCGATCGACGTCAACTCGGCCCGCGCCACCCGCGGCGGCGACATCGAGGAAACCGCGTTCCACACCAACTGCGAGGCGGCCGAGGAAGTCGCCCGCCAGTTGCGCCTGCGCGACCTGGGCGGCCTGGTGGTCATCGACTTCATCGACATGGCCAGCAACAAGCACCAGCGCGAGGTCGAGAACCGCCTGCAGAACGCGTTGAAGTACGACCGCGCCCGCGTGCAGCTGGGCCGCATCTCGCGCTTCGGCCTGATGGAAATGAGCCGCCAGCGCCTGCGCCCGTCGCTGGGCGAGTCCAGCCAGCTGGTCTGCCCAACCTGCGAAGGCCATGGCCGCATGCGCAGCATCGAGTCGCTGTCGCTGTCGATCATCCGCGTCGCCGAGGAGCACGCGATGAAGGAGAACACCGGTCAGGTGCTGGTCCAGGCCCCGGTGGAGATCGCCAACTTCCTGCTCAACGAGAAGCGCGGCGCGCTGCGCGAGATCGAAATGCGCCACGACGCGCCCATCGTCATCGTCGCCGACGAGCAGCTGCATACGCCGCATTACGAAGTCACCCGCGTCCGCGAGAACGAACTCGGCGAAGAGACTTCCAAGCCCAGCTACCAGCGCGGCACGCCGCGCAAGCTGCCGGTGCACGCCCTGACCAAGGCGCAGCTGAACATCCCCGCCGCTCCGGCGGTGACCTCGGTCAAGCACGCCC
>DASRYD010000081.1:0-2271 GCA_035653955.1 Pseudoxanthomonas sp. | reverse complement strand
GTCGGCACGCTGGGCGCGGGCGGCGCTTCAGGCGCGGCGACAGGTTGTTGTTCGGTGGCGGCCGCAGCGGCTGCCTTGGAGACGCGCGGCTTGCGCACGCGCTTTTCGGCGGTTTCGCCGGTTTCGGAGGTGGTATCGGACAAGTGGGAAATCCTCGCTAGATGGCGAGCGCCGGCACTGGGCGGGCGTTGTGGAAGAAACGGAAGGGGTTCCGGTAGATGGGTGCGGCGCGTAACCCCCGCGCCGGATGCAGTGACACTAGCACTGCATCGTCCGGCCGGCAAGCCGCGCGATCCGGACGATTCAGCTTGCAAAAGCCCTCCCCTTCATGGGGAGGGGTAAAGCCGTCAGGCGTGGGCCGTGATGCCCTTGTCGATCATCTGGGTCAGCTGACCCTTGCCGACCGCGCCGATCTGGGTGGCCTGGACCTGGCCGTCCTTGAACAGCAGCAGCATCGGGATCGAGCGTACGTGGTACTTCATCGCGCTGGCGCGGTTCTCGTCGACGTTCAACTTGACCACCTTCAGCTTGCCGTCGTAGGTCTCGGCCAGCTCGTCCAGGACCGGGGCGATCATCTTGCACGGGCCGCACCATTCGGCCCAGAAATCCACCAGTACGGGGGTATCCGACTGCAGCACGGCGGCGTCGAAATCGGCGTCGCCGACATGGGTCACTTTGTCGCTCACTTCGGGTCTCCTACGGAAAACGCGTGGCGTCCGGCCGGGGCAGGCCGCCGTTTGGGTTAAACTTGGGTATTGCGTGGCCGGGTTCAAGGCCCTCTTGGCAAGGGTTGCGGGGCTGTCCGCGAAGCGTTTCCGTCGCGGCCCCGCCATGGTTCTGGCGAAAGGTTTTCGCTGGTAGCGCGAGGCCCCGGCATTGGGGCGCAGTGTGCGACGGCGACACCGCCGATGCAAGCACGAACCCGGTCTTCACATGCGCGTGCGCGGAACACAGCGACGCGATCTCAGCATTCACCAAGAAGCCTCAATGAGCGACAAGCCCTTAACCGATATCACCTTCGATTCGTTCGAACTCCATCCGGCCCTGCTGGCCGGCCTCGAAGCCGCCGGCTTCACCCGCTGCACGCCGATCCAGGCCCTGACCCTGCCGGTCGCGCTGCCCGGCCGCGACGTCGCCGGACAGGCGCAGACCGGCACCGGCAAGACCCTGGCCTTCTTGGTCGCGGTGATGAACCGCCTGCTGACCCGGCCCGCGTTGGCCGAGCGCAAGCCCGAGGATCCGCGCGCGCTGATCCTGGCGCCGACCCGCGAGCTGGCGATCCAGATCCACAAGGATGCGGTCAAGTTCGGCAACGAGCTGGGCCTGCGCTTCGCCCTGGTCTACGGCGGCGTCGACTACGACAAGCAGCGCGAACTGCTGCAGCAGGGCGTGGACGTGATCATCGCCACGCCCGGTCGGTTGATCGACTACGTCAAGCAGCACAAGGTCGTGTCGCTGCACGCCTGCGAAATCTGCGTGCTGGACGAGGCCGACCGCATGTTCGACCTGGGCTTCATCAAGGACATCCGCTTCCTGCTGCGGCGCATGCCGATCCGCACCGAGCGCCAGACCCTGCTGTTCAGCGCCACGCTGAGCCACCGCGTGCTGGAACTGGCCTACGAGCACATGAACGAGCCGGAAAAGCTCGTCGTGGAAACCGAGTCGATCACCGCCGCGCGGGTGCGCCAGCGCATCTATTTCCCGGCGGACGAGGAAAAGATCCCGCTGCTGCTGGGCCTGCTGTCGCGCAGCGAAGGCGCGCGGACCATGGTGTTCGTCAACACCAAGGCCTTCGTCGAACGCGTGGCGCGCGCGCTGGAGCGCGCCGGCTACCGCGTGGGCGTGCTCAGTGGCGACGTACCGCAGAAGAAGCGCGAAAGCCTGCTCAAGCGCTTCCAGGCCGGCCAGCTGGAGCTGCTGGTCGCCACCGACGTGGCTGCGCGCGGCCTGCACATCGACGGCGTCTCGCACGTGTACAACTACGACCTGCCGTTCGACGCCGAAGACTATGTGCACCGCATCGGCCGCACGGCTCGCCTTGGCGCGGAGGGCGACGCGATCAGCTTCGCCTGCGAGCGCTACGCGATGTCGCTGCCGGACATCGAGGCCTACATCGAACAGAAGATCCCGGTCGAGGCGGTCACCGCCGAACTGCTGACCGCGCTGCCGCGCCCAGAGCGCGCGCCGCTGCCAGCGGGCGAAGCCGGCGAGGAAGACGAAAGCATCGGCGCGATCTTCAAGGAAGCCCGCGAAGCGCGCGCCGCCGAAGAC
>DASRYD010000080.1:0-2620 GCA_035653955.1 Pseudoxanthomonas sp. | reverse complement strand
GGTGCATGCCCTGCGCGTCGCCGCCGGCGCTGTACATCGTCGCCAGGCCGACGGCCATCAGCGCGGCCAATGCGGCCAGCAGCCACGGGTCCAGCGTGCGCAGCAGTTCGCCGAGCAGATCGAAACACCAGCGCAGGATTTCCCTCATCGCGTCGGCTCCTGCGGTTGCTTGAGTCCCTCTCCCGCCGGCACAGGGACTGGGGCGAGGGTGCGGTTTTCCGATACCGGCGCGGATTGCGAGGGGACGCTTTTGTTCGAAGCTGGGGACGCAGATTCGACGCGAGCGCCGGCTTCTGCCATTTGCCCAGGTTGTCCCGCAGAAGTAACCGGCCCCGTCGTCTGCGCCTTCGCCAGCGTGGGCAAGTCCAGCAGTTCCGCGCCTTCGGGCATCTTGCCCAGCAGGTAGGCGTCGAAGATCTTGCGCACGATCGGGGCGGCGGTGGCGGCGCCAAAGCCGCCGCCCTCGACCGCCACCGCGACCGCGATGGTCGGGTTTTCGGCCGGCGCATAGCCGATGTACAGCGCGCGATGGCGTTTCCACAACGGCAACGACCTCGGATCCACCGCCTGCGCACTGCGGTTGACCACCTGCGCGGTGCCGGTCTTGCCGGCCGAACTGTAGGGCGTGCCGCGCATCACGCTGGCCGCGGTGCCGATGGTGGTGGTCATCTGCATGCCTTCCTGGACCACGCGCACATGGTCGGGGCGGTCGCTGATGCGCACCGGCGCCGGTTGCGGCAACGGCTGCCACGGCGCGTCGAAACCGGAACGCGTGTCGGCCACCAGGTGCGGGCGCCGCATCAGCCCGCCGTCGGCGATGGTCGCGACGGCGCGCGCCAGTTGCAGCGGCGTCACCTTCCACAGGCCCTGGCCGATGGCAGAATTCACCAGGTCGCCGGGATACCAGCGTTCCTTGGCGTATTTCATCTTCGACGCCGGCGACGGCACGATGCCTTCGATCTCGCCGGCCAGGTCGATGCCGGTCTTCTGGCCGTAGCCGTACTTCGCCATGTACTCGTCGTAGCGCTGCACGCCCATGTCCAGCGCCAGCTGGTAGTAGTAGGTGTTGACCGATTCGTAGATCGACTTGCGCGCGTCGGTCCAGCCGTGACCGCCGCGGTGCGAATCGCCCCAGCCGCGCCCGCGCATGCCGGGCAGGCGGAACATGCCGGTGGACAGGATCCTGTCCTCGGGCTTGCGCACGCCGCTGTCGAGACCGGCCAGCGCGGTCAGCGGCTTCACCGTCGAACCGGGCGCGACGCCGCCCAGCACCAGGCGGTTGAATTGCGGCCGCGACGGGTTCTCGTTCATGGCCTTGTAGTCGGCGTGGGAGATGCCGTTGACGAACAGATTGGGGTCGTAGCTGGGCAGGCTGACCATGGCGAGGATGCCGCCGGTGCGCGGATCGATGGCTACCGCCGAACCTTCGAGATCGCCGAACGCGGCGACCATCGCGCGCTGCAGGTCCGCGTCCAGGCTCAGGCGCAGGTCCGCGCCGGGCACCGCCGGCACCCGGCCGACGCTGCGCAGCGCTCGACCTTCGACATTGGTTTCGACCTTCTCGTAGCCGATGCGCCCGCGCAGGCTTTCCTCGTAGTAGCGCTCCAGACCGGTCTTGCCGATGTGGGTCAGCGCGGCGTTGCCTTCGCCGAGTTTCTCCAGGTCCTTCTCGTCGATGCGGCCGACGTAGCCGATGACGTGGGCGAACAGGGGCCCGTACGGATAGCGGCGGGTCAGGTACGGCACCACCTCGACCCCGGGGAAACGCCAGCGGTCGACCACGAAGCGCGCGATCTCGTCTTCGCCCAGGCCCAACTTCAAAGTGATCGGGCGGAAGCCGCGACCAGTCTTGCGCGCTTCCTCGAAGCGTTCGATGTCTTCTGGCGACAGCGCGATCAACTTGCCGAGTTCGGCGACCAGCCGCTTCGGGTCGCCGGCCTTCTCCGGCAGCACGTCGAGGCGGAAGGCGGGGATGTTCTCGGCCAGCAGTTTGCCGTTGCGGTCGAAGATGCTGCCGCGCCCCGGCACCACCGGCTGCGGCTTGATCCGGTTGGCTTCCGAACGGGTGACGTATTCGTCGTGTTCGACGACCTGCAGCCGGAAGTACCACACCGCCAGGCCGAACAGGCCCGCGGCGACGGCGACAAAACCCAGCGCGGCGCGGCGCCGGAACTGTTCGGCCTCGGCGGCCGGATTCTTGCTCGCCCGCCGCGCCACTACGATTTGCGGCCTTCGCGCAGGCCGTCGAGCAACAGGAACAGCGGCGCCCACAACAGCATGCCGATCAGCGGCGCCCACCAGTAGCTGGCCGGCAACTGCGGTTGCCGCGCGACCAGGTGCACGCCGGCGGCGATGACGCGGTCGTTGAGCAACAGGCCGCCCACCGCCAGCGCCTGCTGCGACAACGGGAAGAAGCGCAGCTGCGCGCGGAAGCGCTGCAGGATGAAGGCCATCACCACCAGGCGCAGCGACTGTTCGCCGAGCACGCCGCCGAACACCAGGTCCGCGGCCACGCCGCAGATGAAGGCCAGGCCCAGGCCCGCGCGTTCCGGCGCTTCGATCACCCAGTAGGCCAGCACCAGCCCCAGCCAGTACGGCCGGAACGGCTGCAGCAGGTCGG
>DASRYD010000079.1:0-2649 GCA_035653955.1 Pseudoxanthomonas sp. | reverse complement strand
GCGCCCTGCCCGCGCAGGCGTTCCACCGCGTCGGCCAGCGGCGCGGCATCGGCACCGACGGACGCCATCAGCGCCTGGTTGCCCAGGACCAGATCGCGGCCTTCGACGCGGCCGTGCACGCCTTGCCCCGTCACCGAATCGAAACCTTCGGCTTTCTCCAGCGACAGACCGCGTTGCCGCGCTTCGGCGAGGATCGCATCGGCCAGCGGGTGTTCGCTGCCCTGCTCCAGGCTGGCCGCCCAGCGCAGCACCTGCTCGGTTTCGAAGCCCGGCGCGACCAGGCAATCGCGGAATGCGGGCTTGCCTTCGGTCAGCGTGCCTGTCTTGTCGACGACCAGCGTGTCGATCCTGCGCAGGTTCTCGATCGCCTCGGCGTCGCGGAACAGCACGCCGGCGTGCGCGGCGCGGCCGGTCGCGACCATGATCGACATCGGCGTGGCCAGGCCAAGCGCGCACGGACACGCGATGATCAGCACCGACACGGCGTTGAGCACGGCATAGGTCCACGACGGTTCCGGTCCGAACAGGCCCCAGCCGAAGAAGGTCAGCAGCGCGACGCCAAACACCGCCAGCACGAACCAGAACGCGACCTTGTCGGCCATGCGTTGCATCGGCGCCCGGGAACGCTGCGCTTGCGCGACCAGTTGCACGATCTGCGCCAATACGGTTTCCGAACCGATCTTCTCGGCGCGGATCACCAGGCTGCCGGTGCCGTTGAGCGTCGCCCCGATCACCTGGCTGCCCGCGCTCTTCTCGACCGGGATCGGTTCGCCGGTCAGCATCGATTCGTCGAGGTTCGAGCGGCCTTCCAGCACGACACCATCGACCGGGACCTTCTCGCCCGGGCGCACGCGCAGGCGGTCGCCGACATGCACGTGTTCGAGCGGCACGTCTTCGTCGTTGCCGTTGGCGTCGATGCGTCGCGCGGTCTTCGGCGCCAAACCCAGCAACGCCTTGATCGCGGCGGAGGTCTTGGAGCGCGCGCGCAGTTCCAGCAGCTGGCCCAGCAGGGTCAGCGACACGATCACTGCCGCCGCCTCGAAATACACGCCGACGCGGCCCGGCCCTGAAACAGCGTGTTCGCGGAACGAATCCGGGAAGATGTCCGGCGCGACGGTGGCGACGACGCTGTAACCGAAGGCCGAGGCCACCCCGACCCCGATCAGCGTGAACATGTTGGGACTGCGGTTGCGGATCGACTGCACGCAGCGTTCGAAGAATGGCCAGCCCGCCCACAGCACGACCGGCGCGCTCAGCGCGAATTCCAGCCAGCTGCGCGTACCCATGTCCAGCGATGGGATGCGATTGCCGAACATCGCGAGGGCGAACACCACGATCGACAGCGGCAAGGTCCACCAGAAGCGTCGGGTGAAATCCTTGAGCTCGGGATTCTCTTCCTCTTCCAGGCTGGGCATTTCAGGTTCCAGCGCCATGCCGCAGATCGGGCACGTGCCCGGTCCCTCCTGGCGGATTTCCGGATGCATCGGGCAGGTATAGATCGTGCCCTTCGGTACCGCTGCCGGCGCTTCGGGTTTCGATGCAAGGTACCTGGCCGGTTCGGCGACGAATTTCTCGCGACAGCGTGCCGAACAGAAGTGGTATTCGCTGCCTTCGTGGTTCGCGTGGTGCGGCGTGGTGGCGGGATCGACTTGCATGCCGCAGACCGGATCGGTCGCCCGGTTCGCGTTTGCGGCATCGGGCTTTTTGCTTGAGCAACAGCCATGCGCCACGCCATGATCGTGATGGGCAGCCTGCCCCGTGGTGTGGTGCTGATGGGAATGCCTGGAAGGATCAGTCGTGCTCATGTGTTTCACCGACAAGCGCATTGAGAATGGGGCAGCCCTGCAGTTCCCCGTGACCCGGACAGGCTTCGACCAAGCTCACAAGACCGTCGCGCAGACGGGTCAGTTCGGCCAGCTTGGCCTCGACACCGGCCAGCCGCGTCTGTGCGGCCTGCCTGACCCGCGACATGTCCGATCCGCGGCTGCCGGACAGGCCCAGCAGTTCGCCGATATCGGCCAGGGTGAAGCCGAGCGCCTTGGCGCGCTGGATGAATCGCAGCCGCGCCACGTCATCCTGACCGTAGTTGCGATAGCGCGACTCCAGGCGCGCCGGCGACGGCAGGACTCCTTCCCTTTCGTAATAGCGGATGGTGTCCGGCGTGACGCCGGCCTGTTTCGCGAGTTGTCCGATGTGCATGTCCCGAACTCCGGGGGAACGTGGGCGGCGATGGATTGCTGCTCGCGGATCCGTGGGAGACCGGACCCGCGGAGACAGTCTGCACCTTGGAGTCGACTCCAGAGTCAAGCGCTAATGCCGGGCAAAAGGCCGGGTCCGGCCATCGCGTTCGACCAGTTCGACCGTGTAGGGCGGGCTCGTGCCGTCGGGAAGCTCCATTCCCGGCGAACCGGCGGGCATGCCGGGCAATGCCAGGCCTTTCGCGTCGGGACGTTCGGCGAGCAGGCGCTTGATGTCTCCGGCGGGCACATGGCCTTCGACGAAATAGCCGCCGACTTCCGCGGTATGGCACGAGCCCTTGCCGTAGGGAACGCCGAGGCGCTGCTTGACCGGATTGACGTCCTCCCGGTCGTCGACCTGGACGGCGAAACCCGCCTGGCGCAGATGTTCCACCCACAAGCCACAACAACC
>DASRYD010000078.1:0-13022 GCA_035653955.1 Pseudoxanthomonas sp. | reverse complement strand
GCAAGTTCGGCGGCCACGCGATGGCGGCGGGGTTGTCGCTGGACGAAGCGGGCCTGACGGCTTTCCGCGAGGCTTTCGCCGCGTACGCCGCCGCGCAACTCGGCCCCGAGCAGTTGCAGGCGGAAATCCTCAGCGATGGCGAACTGCTGCCGCAGGAATTCGATCGCTTCCACGCCGAGGCGATCCGCGACGGCGGGCCATGGGGGCAGGGCTTCGCCGAGCCGTTGTTCGACGGCGAATTCGACGTGCTCGACTGGCGCGTGGTCGGCGAACGCCACCTGAAACTCAATCTGCGCCTCGCCGGCCGCCGCGAAGCGCTGAGCGCGATCCAGTTCGGCGGCTGGAACGGCGAGGCCCCCGCGTCGCGCCTGCGCCTGGCCTATCGGCTGGCGCCGGACGATTATCGTGGCGGCGGCGCTATCCAGCTGCTGGTCGAGCATCGGGAACCGGCGCCGGAGCCTTAGCCTTCCCCTTCAAGCCGAACAGCGGTCGCAGCAGTGGCACGCGGCGGATGATTTCGTAGCCGCCGAAGCATGCGGCGAATGTCAGCAGCACCAGCAGCGGTCCCTCCAGCAGCGGCGACAAGCCCAACGGTTTGGCGTAGTGCGCCATTACCACGATGACGCTCTGGTGCAGGATGTACACCGGGAACACCGCCGGGACCAGGTAGCGCAGCGCGGCGCTGTCGGCATTGCGGAAGCGGTAGGCGAAACCGAACACGGCGGCGATGGCGCACCACTGGTCGATCGCCCATGTCGCGCGCAACACCATCCGCAAGGCATCCGGCGGCGGGTTGTCGTCGCCGTAGCCGGAGAAATACCAGACCCCGACTAGCGACGCATAGCCGGCCAGGGCAGCAACCAGGGCGAACCAGCGGTAACGCTGCAGCGACTGCCAGAAACCGGTCGAGAACGCCAGCAGATAGCCCAGCAGGAACATCGGCAGGTACTGCGCGTGGTTGTACCAGTCGTCGATGAGATCGTGGGTCGATTCGAAGCGCTCCACCAGCAGCAAGCGTGCCAGCGCCAGCCACAGGACTGGCCACAGCAGAGCGCCCATGCCCGACAGCCTGCGCCCGAGCCAGGCGCTGAAGCCCTGCATCGCCTTTGGTGCCAGCTTCAGCAGTAGCCACAAGATCACGGTGTACGCCCACAGGTAGGCGAGGAACCACAGGTGGTTCCAGGTGGGGCTGTCCACGCAGTCGCCGGGCGCCACGCAGTAGAAGTCGCCGCCGTGCAGATAGATGCCCATGAATGCGGCGTAGCCGGCGTGGTAGCCGCCCGGTACCTTTTCCGCCAGTTCCAGGTAGACCTGCGGCGGCACCACCACATACATGCCGAACAACAACGGCAGCAGCAGCCGCCACGAACGCGGACCGAGGAAACGCGCGCCACCGGAGCGCGCTTTGCCCAGCAGGAAGGCGGTGGCGACCCCGGAAACCACGAACAGCAGCGACATCCGCCACGGGCCGGTCAGCAGCATCAGCGGCTCCAGCGCGGTGCCGGCATGCGGGCTTTTGACGTGCCAGTCCCAGCTCACGTAGTACATGCCGACATGGAAGAAGACCAGCAGCCCGAAGGCGCAGATGCGCACCCAATCGATGTCATGGCGGCGTTGCATTGGAAATCCCGGATAGTGGAAGACCCCGCCAGATTCGGCCTGGCGAAGCGTTGCCGGAACCGCGAAGTGACCGCTGGAGGGACGTTTGGGGCGAACCGTGGCGCGGCGGTGACGAGCCGGGGCGAGTCGCGTCGGCCCCCTGCGTAGAATGCGCCGGATGGATGAGCGGACACCCACTGCCTACGAACGTTTCCTGCCGTGGAAGCGCTGGTTCGAGATCGGTTTCTGGGTGGCGCTGTTCGGAATCAACTGCATCGGCAACAGCATTACCCACGTGATGGAAATCCGGCGCGGGGATTCGGGCGTGCAGGACTGGGAGCCGGTGGTCTGGGAGGTCAGCAGCGCACTGCTATGGCTGTTGGTAGTGGTGCCCGCATCGGTCTGGTTTACCCGGCGCTTCCCGTTCCGGTGGGGTAAATGGCGATCCCAGTTGGCCATGCACCTGCTGGCCAGCATGGTCCTGTCCCTGCTGCATGTACTGGGGATGGTCGGTTTGCGCGTCCTGGCCTACCGCTGGCAGGGCGGCGATTACATCTTCGGCCCCTGGCCGCGCGAGCTGCTGTATGAATACGTCAAGGATGTCCGCGGCTACGCCATGATCGTCCTGTCCGTCGAGGTCTATCGCCTGCTGATGCGTCGCATGCAGGGCGAGGCCAGCCTGCTGTCGGCCCCGGACGAGGGGCCGCCGGTCGAACCGATCGAACGGCCAGAGCGTTTTCTGATACGCAAGCTGGGGCGCGAATTCCTGGTTTCCGCCCACGATATCGAATGGCTGCAGGCCGCCGGCAACTACGTCAACCTGCGCGTGCGCGGCCACGACTACCCCCTGCGCAGCACCATCGCCGGGATCGAGGGCAAGCTGGATCCCGCGCGCTTCGTGCGCATCCACCGCAGCTACATCGTCAATTTGGACCAGGTCGCCTCGATCGAACCGCTGGATACCGGCGACGCGCGCGTACACCTGAAGGACGGCACCGCGCTGCCGGGTAGCCGCACCTATCGCGGCGGCCTGCGCGAGCGCATCGGCGAGGGCGCCTGAACCGGGCGGGGCTGCTAGAATCTGCGGCCGTTTTCCCGATATTCCCCCGTCATGATCGAACTGAATCCCATCCGCCAGCGCATCGCCGACCTGCAGGAACGATTGGCCTCGCTCCGGGGGTATCTTTGACTACGATGCCAAGCGCGAGCGCCTGGAAGAAGTAAGCCGCGAGCTGGAAAGCCCGGACATCTGGAACAATCCCGAATACGCGCAGCAGCTCGGTCGCGAGCGCGCTTCGCTGGACAAGAACGTCAACGGCATCCGCGACCTGGACGAAGGCCTGGCCGGCGCGTCCGAACTGCTCGAACTGGCGGAAATGGAAGACGACGAGGAGACCGCGCAGGCCGTGGCCGCCGATGTCGAGCGTTTCGGCACGCAGGTCGAGAAGCTGGAATTCCAGCGCATGTTCTCCGGCAAGATGGATTCGGCCAACGCCTTCGTCGACATCCAGGCCGGCGCCGGCGGCACCGAGGCGCAGGACTGGGCGGAAATCCTGCTGCGCATGTACCTGCGCTGGTGCGAATCGCGCGGTTGGAAGACCGAGCTGATGGAAGCCAGCGGCGGCGACGTCGCCGGCATCAAGTCGGCCACGCTGCGCGTGGAAGGCGATTTCGCCTACGGCTGGCTGAAGACCGAAACCGGCGTGCACCGACTGGTGCGCAAGTCGCCGTTCGATTCGGACAACCGCCGCCACACCAGCTTCACCTCGGTGTTCGTGGCGCCGGAAGTCGACGACAACATCGACATCGAGATCAACCCGGCCGACCTGAAGACCGACGTATACCGCTCCTCCGGCGCCGGTGGCCAGCACGTCAACAAGACCGAATCGGCGGTGCGCATTACCCACGTGCCCACCGGCATAGTCGTGGCGTGCCAAACCGGCCGCAGCCAGCACCAGAACCGCGACAACGCGATGAAGATGCTGGCCGCCAAGTTGTACGAACTCGAGATCCAGAAGCGCAACGCCGAACGCGACGCAGTCGAAGCGACCAAGTCCGACATCGGCTGGGGCAGCCAGATCCGCAACTATGTGCTCGACCAGAGCCGCATCAAGGACCTGCGTACCGGCGTCGAGCGCAGCGACACGCAGAAGGTGCTGGACGGCGACCTGGACGAATTCGTCGAGGCCAGCCTGAAATCCGGTCTGGAAGCCGGCGCCAAGCGTATCGACGCATAATCCTCCATGATCCGCCTCGTGGGAGCGACGCGAGTCGCGAAGCTTGTCCGGCAACCGTTCGCGACTCACGTCGCTCCCACACCAAGAACCACACTACAGCCATCATGACCGAAACGATTGCCCAACCCGTCGCCGACGAAAACAGCCTGATCGCCGAGCGTCGGTCGAAACTGGCGGCACTGCGCGGGCAGGGCATCGCGTTCCCCAACGACTTCCGCCGCGAGCATTATGCCGGCGACCTGCAGGCCGAATTCGCCGACGCCGGGCAATGGACCGCCGAAGCGCTGGAAGCCGCCAACCGCACGGTGAAACTGGCCGGACGCCTGCTGGCCAAGCGGGTCATGGGCAAGGCCAGCTTCGCCCAGATCCAGGACGAGTCCGGCCGCATCCAGCTGTTCCTGCAATCCAACACCCTGGGCGACGCGTACGAGGCGTTCAAGGGTTGGGACGTGGGCGACATCGTCGCGGTCGAAGGCGGGCTGACCCGCACCAGGACCGGAGAGTTGTCGGTCAAGGCGACCCGCCTGCGCCTGCTGACCAAATCGCTGCGCCCGCTGCCGGACAAGTGGCATGGCCTGAGTGACGTCGAGCAGCGTTATCGACAGCGCTATGTCGACCTGATCGTCACCCCCGAGGCGCGCGAAGTCTTCATCAAGCGCTCGAAGATCATCCGCGCCATCCGCGAATGGCTGGACGCGCGGCGTTTCCTCGAAGTGGAAACGCCGATGATGCATTACATCCCCGGCGGCGCCACCGCCAAGCCGTTCACCACCCATCACAACGCGCTGGGCCTGGATCTGTACCTGCGCGTCGCGCCGGAGCTGTACCTGAAGCGCCTGGTCGTCGGCGGGCTGGAACGGGTGTACGAGATCAACCGCAACTTCCGCAACGAAGGCGTCAGCACCCGCCATAACCCGGAATTCACCATGCTCGAACTGTACGAGGCGTATGCCACGTACCACGAGGTGATGGATCTGACCGAAAACGTCATTCGCGACACGGCGCAGAAGGTGCTGGGCACCACGCAGGTGGAATGGGACGGGGCGCAGATCGACCTGGGTCCGAAATTCCGCCGCTGGCGCATGGACGAGGCGGTGCGCCACCACAACCCGGAAATCTCCGCCGCCGACTGCACCGATCGCGAGGCGCTGTTGCGCCATTGCGAGCGGTTGAAGATCCGGGTCAAGCCGTCCTACGGCTGGGGCAAGCTGCTGCTGGAGATCTTCGAGGCCACGGTCGAGCACACCCTGGTGCAACCGACCTTCATCACCGACCACCCGGTGGAGGTCTCGCCGCTGGCCCGCGCCAGCGATACCGAGCCGGGCTATACCGACCGCTTCGAGCTGTTCATCAACGGCAAGGAACTGGCCAACGGCTTCTCCGAACTGAACGACCCCGAGGACCAGGCGGCGCGCTTCCAGGCCCAGGTCGAGGCGAAGGAGGGCGGCGACGACGAGGCCATGCATTTCGACGCCGACTACATCCGTGCGCTGGAATACGGCATGGCCCCCACCGGCGGCCTGGGCATCGGCATCGACCGTCTGGTCATGCTGTTGACTGGTTCGGCTTCCATCCGTGACGTACTGCTCTTTCCGTACATGCGGCCGGAAAACCAGGGCTGAAACAGCCGCGCGGGACGGCGATTTGCATAACCTTGGCATGTTTCATGCGTGATTTGCGTTATGAACAGCCAGGATCAGGAACAACTAGTGTCCCTATGGGATGCGCCGGATTATCCTCAGGCTTTCGGCGGGCCGTGGTCCGCCGAGGGGAGACAACGTTTGGACATCGTCATCGTCGATGATCAGGTTTCGGCCCGCAGCATGCTGCGGCACATCATCGAAGACATCGCCAGCGAATTGGCCGTGCACGACTTCGGCGATCCGCAGGCAGCCTTGGACTGGTGCACCCAGCACCATGCCGACCTGCTGCTGCTGGATTACCGCATGCCGGGCATGGACGGGCTGGAGTTCGCCCGGCGCTTCCGCCGGCTGCCCGCCCACCGCGACATCCCGATCATCCTGGTGACCGTGGTCGGCGACGAGCCGATCCGCCAGGCGGCGCTGGACGCCGGGGTCATCGACTTCCTGGTCAAGCCGGTGCGACCGCGCGAACTGCGCGCCCGCTGCCGCAACCTGCTGCAGCTCCGGCAGCAGTCGGAAACGGTCAAGCAGCGCGCCCTGTCGCTGGAACAGCGCCTGCTGTCCAGCATGCACGAGGTGGAGGAACGCGAACGCGAGACGCTGTTCCGCCTGGCCCGCGCCATCGAATACCGCGACGCGGGCACCAGCGCCTACCTGGAGCGCATGGCCCATGTCGCCGGCCTGATCGCCGAGCAATTGGGCCTGTCCGAAGACGAGGCGCGAATGATCGAACTGGCCGCGCCGCTGCACGACCTGGGCAAGATCGCGATTCCGGACGCCGTGCTGATGAAGCCGGGCCCGCTGGTCCAGTCCGAGATCGAGATCATGCGCCGGCATCCGAAGCTCGGCTTCGAACTGCTCAGCGGCAGCCACAACCGCTTCATCCAGGCGGGCGCGGCGATCGCGTTGCGCCATCACGAGCGCTACGACGGCAGCGGCTATCCCGACGGATTGGCCGGCGAGGAGATTCCGCTGGAAGCCCGCATCGTGGCCGTCGCCGACGTATTCGATGCGTTGATCTCGCCGCGGCCCTACAAGCCGGCCTGGAGTATCGAGGCCGCGCTGGAATACCTGCAGGAGCAGCGCGGTCGCCTGTTCGACCCCGCCTGCGTCGATGCGCTGACCCGCGACATGGACCGGCTGGAAGACATCTGCGCCAGGTTCTCCACGGCGCAAAGCCGTCCGGGCGTGGCATAGCCGGATGAATCGCCTGCTGCCCCGGTTGAAGCTCAGGCTGTCGCAACGACCCGACAGCGAGCATGGGCAGGCGATCGTGCGGTTGGCCATCGCCTGCCTGATCCTGGCCTACCTGTGGTTCATCGGGCGGTATCGCAACGACGACGGCAATCTGGGCGCGATGGTGCTGATCATGGCCGTCGAAGCCGTGGTCGGCATGGGCCTGATCGTCGCGATCCTGGTGAATCCGGGCGTGTCGCACGTGCGGCGCGTGGTGGGCATGCTGGCCGATTACGCCACGCTGGCCGCGCTGATGTCGCTCAACCCGACCGCGCTGGCGCCGCTGTACGTGATCATCATGTGGGTCACCATCGGCAACGGCATGCGCTATGGCGCGACCTACCTCTATTCGGCGATGGCGCTGGCGGTCAGCGCCTTCACCGTGGCGGTGGCGAACAGCGAATACTGGCAACGGCAACCGTACCTCGCCGCCGGCCTGTGGTTCGGCCTGGTGGCGATTCCCGGCTACCTGTCGTCGCTGATGAAGACCCTGCATCGCGCGACCGAGGAAGCGCGCCGGGCCAACGCGGCCAAGAGCCGGTTCCTGGCCACCATGAGCCATGAGTTCCGCTCGCCGCTCAACGGCATCATCGGCATGGCCGAGCTGATGCGCGGCACGCGGCTCGAGCCGGAGCAGAAAGAGTACGCGGAAGTCATCCATACCTCGGCCCAGACCCTGTTGCTGCTGGTCGAGGACGTGCTGGACATCTCCGCGATCGAGGCCGGCAAGGTCCAGCGCAAGGATGCCGATTTCGACCTGTCCCAGCAGATCCGCCGGCTGCAGACGATGTTGCAGCCGCTGGCCGCGGGCAAGGGCCTGCAGCTGACCGCGTCGATCGACAAGGACGTGCCGTTGCTGCTGCATGGCGACGGCGCGCACCTGACCCAGGTCCTGCTCAACCTGATGCACAACGCGATCAAGTTCACCGAGCGCGGCGGAGTCGCGCTGACGGTGAACGCCCTGAAGCGCCAGGGCGATCGCGTGCAACTGCAGTTCTCCGTGCGCGACACCGGCATCGGCGTGCCGGCGCAATCCAAGGAACGCATCTTCGGCGCGTTCGAGCAGGTGGACACCGGGCCGTCGCGTCGCTTCGACGGCATCGGCCTGGGCACGACCATCGCCAAGACCCTGGTCGCCTTGATGGAGGGCGAGATCGGTCTGGAGGACAACGTGGGCGGCGGCAGCCATTTCTGGGTCCGTGTGCCGATGCGGATGCGCGAGGCGGACGGGCGCGGCGAAGCCGGCAACGTGGTGTCCTTCGACAATGCCTTCGTCCGCCATAAGGCGAAGGTGCGTTCGCTGCGCGTGGTGATCGCCGACGACCAGATGGCCAACCGGGTCGTGCTGACCCGCATCCTGGAGCGCGCGGGCCATCGCGTGCAGGCGGCAAACGATGGCGAGCAGGCGCTGGACCTGCTCGCGAACGGCAACATCGACCTGGCGGTGATCGACATGCACATGCCGCGGGTCAGCGGCCTGGACGTGGTCCGCGAACTGCGCTTCATGCAAGCGGGGCGCGAACGCACGCCGGTCATCGTGCTCAGCGCCGACGCCACGCCGCAGGCCGTGCGCGAAGCGCAGGAGGCCGGCGCGCGCGCGTTCCTGACCAAACCGGTGGTGGTCGGCCGCCTGCTGGACACCATCGCCGACGTGATCGGGCAACGCCCGGTACCCGCGGTGCGGCCGGTCGGCAACAGCGAGCCGAAGGCGATCGAGCCGTCGATCCTGAAAGAGTTGGCCGAGATGGGCCTGGGCGGGAATTTCCTGCGCGATTTCGTCGAACAGTGCCTGAAGGACGCTTCCGGATGCCTGCAGGACCTGGAGCGTCATGGCGGCGCATCGCGCTGGGCCGAGTATCGCGATGCCGCGCACGCCTTCAAGGGCGTGGCCGAGAACCTTGGCGCGCAACGCATCGCCGAGGATTGCTCGCGCATCCTCAAGGCGGCCGACGACGTGTTGGTCCGCGACCGGCAGCGGCAGGTCGAGGCGCTGTCCAAGCAACTGGCCGTGGTTTCCCGGCAGGTGCGCGACGAAGTGGCCCGCTTGTTGCGCGCCACGCCGGCCGCACCGGAGTCGTCATCGCCCAGAGGCCACGACGTTTCCTGATTCGGGCGTTTTCCCCCTGCCCATGCCGGGCTTCCCTTCGATTCCCCTGTCTGGCGGCTTCCCAGTCGCCGCCAGCTTCCTCTTCTGCGCGGATCAGGCCGAGATGGCCTGCGGCGTCGTTTCGGCACGGCGCTGCTGCGCGCGGACCAGGCGTTCCATGGTGCGCAACGCGCGTTCGTTGAGCCGCATCGCCGCATCGACCCATTCGGTGGTCACGGCCAGCAGTTCGTCCAGCGACACCGGCTTGCTGGCCTGGCGCACCGAATTCATCGAACGCAGCGCGTTGCCCATGCGCTTGTGCTTGCGGATCAGCTCGCGGGCGAACTGCTGGCCTTCGCCCTTGGGCACGACGTAGTCGACCACGCCCATTTCCAGCAATTCCTCGACCGGATAGGTGCGCGCGTCCAGCATCATGCGTTCGGCCTTCGCGGCCGGCACGCGGCGGGTCAGGAAGGTATACGCGCCCATGCCCGGGAACAGGTCGAACAGGACTTCGGGGAAGCCCATGCCGGCACCTTCCTCGGCGATGATGGTGTGGCAGCACAGCGCGGCTTCGAAACCGCCGCCGAGCGCGTCGCCCTGGATCACCGCGATGCTGTGCACGCGGTCTTCGTACAGGCGCGAGAAGTTGTAGGCCACTTCCACGCACAGGCGCGCGTAGTCGAGCAGGCGGCCGCGGTTGCCGCTGCGGATCAGTTTGAGGAACAGCGAGAGGTCGCCGCCCAGGTTGAACACGTTGGGATCGTCCGATGCCAGCACCAGGTGATGGATTCCGGCTTGCGGGTCGGAATCGGCGGACAGGCGGCGGCGCAGCAGGTCCTGGGTGTGCTTCATCTCGTTCAGCAGCTGCTCGGAGAAGCAGGGGTGGTAGACATCGGGCGGACTGGAGTGCATCAAGCACCAGTCGGTCTGGTTGGCGGCGTCGACCTGGTGGCGGATCAGCGGCAGGGTGGGGACGACGGGGATGTTTTCGAACAGGGACATGGCAAGGCTCCGGGTAGGACATGGCAGGGTCGACGAAACCGTTTGCACGGTTGCGCGACGATGCTATACCTGCCGGGCGCCGCTAGCAGCAGCCGGCCCGCTTGTCGAGGGGCGTCTGAATAAAAACGTGACGTTCGTTGCAAATATGGCCCGGGCGGCAAGACCGGCGGGGCTACCGTCGGGGCATGAAAAAGGCCGGCTTGCGCCGGCCTTGGACAGCCTTCGCGTGCGTATCAGCCGGCCTTGGCCGGGGCCTCGCGCAGCTCCTTGCGCAAAATCTTGCCGACGTTGGTCTTCGGCAGTTCGGTGCGGAATTCGACGAACTTGGGCTGTTTGTAGCCGGTCAGGTTCTCGCGGCAATAGGCCTTCACGTCCTCGGCCGTCAATGCGGGGTTCTTCTTCACGATGAACACCTTGACCGCCTCGCCGGACTTCTCGTCGGGCACTCCGACCGCGGCGACTTCCAGTACGCCGTCCAGGCCGGCGATCACGTCCTCGACCTCGTTCGGGTACACGTTGAAGCCGGAGACCAGGATCATGTCCTTCTTGCGGTCGACGATGTAGAAAAAGCCGTTCGCGTCCATCTTGGCCACGTCGCCGGTATGCAGCCAGCCTTCGGCGTCGACGACCTTGGCGGTTTCCTCGGGACGTTGCCAATAGCCCTTCATCACCTGCGGGCCCTTGATGCACAGTTCGCCGACTTCCCCCATGCCCATGATGTTGCCGTCGTCGTCCTTGACGCAGGCGTCGGTGGACGGGATCGGCAGGCCGATCGAGCCGTTGTAGTCCTTCAAGGTCAGCGGATTGATGCAGGCGGCCGGCGAGGTTTCGGTCAAACCGTAGGCCTCGACCAGGGTCACGCCGGTGACTTTCTTCCAGCGTTCGGCGACCGCGCGCTGCACGGCCATGCCGCCGCCCAGGGTCATTTTCAGGCTGGAAAAATCGACCTGGTCGAAACCGGGCGTGTTGAGCAGACCGTTGAACAGCGTGTTGACCCCGGTGATGGCGGTGAAGCGGATCTTGCGCAGCTCCTTGACGAAGCCGGGCATGTCGCGCGGATTGCTGATCAGGTAGTTCAGCCCACCGAGCTTGATGAAGACCAGGCAGTTCGCCGTCAACGCGAAGATGTGGTACAGCGGCAGCGCGGTGACGATGGCCTCCTTGCCGTATTCGAGCTCGTGGCCCAGCCATGCCGAAGCCTGCTGCAGGTTGGCGACCAGGTTGCGGTGGGTCAGCATCGCGCCCTTGGCCACGCCGGTGGTGCCGCCGGTGTATTGCAGGAAGGCGATGTCCTCGGCGGCGACATCGACCTGCGGCAGCGCGTGCAGCGCGCCCAGCGACAACGCGTCGTTGAAGCGCCGCGCGCCGGGCAGGTCGTAGTCGGGCACCAGTTTCTTCACGTACTTCAGCACGAAGTTGATCAGCGCGCCCTTCGGGAAGCCGAGCAAGTCGCCCATGCCCGTGGTGACCACGTGGCGGACCGGAGTCTGCGCGATCACTTCCTGCGCGGTGGCGCCGAAGTTGTCGATCACCACCAGCGCGGCGGCGCCGGCGTCGATCAGCTGGTGCTTCAGTTCCCGCGGCGTGTACAACGGATTGACGTTGACCACGGTCAGGCCCGCGCGCAGCACCCCGAACACCGCGATGGGATACTGCAGGCAGTTGGGCATCATGATGGCGACACGGTCGCCTTTCTTCAGCTTCAGTTCGTTGAGCAGGTACGAAGCGAATTGCTGGCTCAGCCGGTCGAGTTCGGCATAGCTGATGCGCTTGCCGAAGTTGCTGAAGGCGGGAAGGTCGCGGAAGCGGGCGACCGCGGTTTCGAACACGTCGACGACCGAACGGTATTCGTCCATGTCGATCTCGTGCGGCACTCCCTGCGGGTAGCTCCCGTACCAAGGCCTATCTGCAACCATGCGCGCTTTCCTCCCCAGGCTAGTAGGCCGCGTGCGTGGAATGCCCGCGGCCCACGCAGCATACCGTCACGAATGGAGGAATCGGAAGCCGATCAACGGGAGAATTTGCTGCTGCGACGCAGCATCGCTGCGTCTCGGGGCGATGCGCAGCGACTCAATAGCGATAGCAAGCACGCAGCGCGGCGCGGCTGGCCTGGGTCGAACCCTGCAATGACAGATCGCCCTGCGGCGTGCCGTTCAGGGCAACGGCGGCCTTGCCCGATTCGCTCGCCAGCAGCTTCGGCAGGGGCGATGCACGCAGGTCGCTGTACCAGATGTTGCCGCGGTCCGGACTGCGGGTCAGCGGCAGGTCGATGCGCACCACGCCGAAGGTGATCGCCAGTTGCGCGGGCTGGCTGGTCGGTTGGCCGGGCTTCAGCACCAGGGCGATCACCGGTGCGCCGTCGCGGCACATCAGGCTGACGGTTTGCAGCGCGCCCGGGCCCGACACCAAGGCCACCGAGGATTTGCCGGCCGATCGCGCTTCCCAGCGCGAAGTCGGCGGCTTGTTGCCGGCGGCGTTTGCGAAGCCGGCGACGGCCAGCGCAGGGACCAGCGCGAGGGAAACGATCAGGGATTTCATCTGCGGAACCGGGGTGGAGACCTGCCGATCCTAGCCGCGACCGCCTGTCCCGCAGCTGGCTGGCATGCGGGTGGTCAGCCTCCGCTGCGCCACGCTTCAGTTTCCTCAACGAAGTGGTGCACATCGATGAACCGGTTGTACAGCGGCGCCGGGGAGATGCGGATCACGTCGGGTTCGCGCCAGTCGCCGAGCACGCCGGCGGCCGCCAGCGCTTCGAACAAGGCGCGTCCGCGTTGCCGGCCGCCAGTCACGCGCAACGACAGCTGCGCGCCGCGACGCTCGCTTTCGCGCGGGGTGACGATTTCCAGCGTGTCGGCCAGGCGCGCGCGGATCAGCGCTTCCAGATAGCCGGTCAGCGCTTCCGATTTCCTGCGCAATGCCGGCATGCCGGTCTGGTCGAACAGTTCCAGCGAAGCCAGCAGCGGCGCCAGTCCGAGGATCGGCGGATTGCTCAACTGCCAGCCATCCGCACCGGGCGTCGCCACGAATTCCGGCCCCATGCGGAAGCGCGTGGCCGCGTCGTGGCCCCACCAGCCGGCGAAGCGGGGACGGTCGGTGCGTGCGTGGCGCTCGTGGACGAAACAGCCGGCGACCGCGCCAGGCCCCGAATTCATGTATTTGTAGTGGCACCACACGGCGAAATCGGCGCCACAATCGTGCAATAGCAACGGCAGGTTG
>DASRYD010000077.1:0-14649 GCA_035653955.1 Pseudoxanthomonas sp. | reverse complement strand
CGCCAGCGCCGGGGCGACGAGGAAGAGCATCAGCAGGCAGATCGACAGCTTGTTCATGGCCAATCCTCCGTGCGCGGCGGGGCGCGCCACCTTTGGCGGCGGGATCGCGAATGCGCGCACCCGGCGGGAAGCGAAGGCATGACCGCATTCCGGTCATGCCAGGTCCCGCGTCATGTCATTGCTTCGGCGAGGTACCGGCAGCGGAGCTCGCGGCCTGCGCGCCGTCACGCACCGCATCGCGGATGCCATCGCGTACTTCCTGCTGCAGCTTGGCCCGGTCTTCGTCGGAGAACGCCGCCGCGCCCTTGTGGTCCTTGCCGCAATCGTCGACGTCTTCCTGGGTCATCGTCGCGTAAGGCTTGAACTCGGGCAGCGACGCGGCCAGCTTGTCCTGCGCGACCAGCATCGGCCCCAGGTTCGCGCAGATCTGCATCGCATCGGCTTCCAGCTTCTTGCCCTCGGCTTCCATCTTCTTTTCGAACTCGTCGGTATCGCCGCCGAGAATGCTGCCCAGCGATTCGGTCAGCGCCTTGCCGGCCAGGTCGGCGCCTTTCAGGCCGACGCTCATGCCGGCTTCGGCGACGCCCAGCAGGTGGCTGCGGTAATCGAGCAACTGCTTGCGCTGTTCCGGCGTGATGGCCACCGCCTTGCCGTCGACCAGGAAGTCGCCCTGCGGGGTGATCTCGGCCTTGGGCAGGTTGGGGTCGTTCTTGCCGCCGTACCTGTGGCCGTTGATGTTGATGCCGCCATCGCCGTTCAGGGTCAGGTTCTTGGTCTGCAATTCCTTGCGCGCTTCTGCGATGCCCTTGGCCGCGATCTTGCCGATGGCGGTCTGCGGGGCGGCGGAGGCGTTCGGATCGGCGCCGGCGGCCGGTGCGGGCGCCTTGTGGCAGGCGCACAGCGACAGCGTGGCGAGCAAGGCGATGGCGTTGAGTTTGTTCATGATGGCGGTCCTTGGTCAGCGCATGGCGAAATCGTTGCGGATGTCCTTCTCGCAGTCGTCGACGTCGTCGCGCTCGAGCGTGGCGTACGGCCGGAACTGCGGCAGGCTGGCGGACAACTGCTGTTGCGAGGCCAGCACGTCGGGCAGTCTATGGCAGATCTGTCGCACCATCGGTTCGATGTGCTGCTTGACCGTACGCTCGACGCGCCGTTCCAGGCTGCCGGTGAGTCCGCCGACGATCAGGCCGAACAGCGACGTGTCGGTGGCCTCGATGGCGGCCATGGCCGCGCGCTCGCCCACGTCGATGCCGTCCTTGGCGATGTCGATGACCAGGCCGCGGTAGCCGAGCAGTTGCTGGCGTTGTGCGGCGTTGATGGCCACGGCCTTGCCTTCGATCAGGAAATCGCCGCGCGGGGTGATTTCCGCCTTCGGCAGTTTCTCGTCGCGAGAAGACTTCTTCTTGCCGTCCTTGCCGAAGTGGAAGCCGTTGCCGACCTCCAGGTTTTCCGTGTCCAGCTCGACGCGGGCCTTGGCCAGGTCCGCGCGCACTTCGTTGCGCGCTTCGGCCATGTCGTGGCGGACGTCGTCGCGGACGGTGCCGGCTTGTGCGTACAGCGGCAGCAGCATGGCCAGGGCGAGGGCGGTGGTGCGGAGGGTTTTCATGGTCATTCTCCGATGTAGGGCGGGCCCAGGCCCGCCGCCTTGACATAGGTCGGGGTCGCGTCCCCGACCGTGTACGCAACAGGTTGAAGGGCGGTTCAGTCGGCCAGCTCGCGCCAGCGACGCATGCGGATGGCCAGGTAGATCATCGCGATGCCGGCGACGATGCCGATCCAGATATCGGCATGGCCCAGCGCCTGCCAGCTGCTGCCCAGGTTCAGGGCGCCGCTGAGGTCCTTGCCTTCCCACATCTGCACGTCTTCGCCGAGGGCGGGCAGCCAGGTGCCCGGCACGATGCTCATCAGCCCGCGGTACAGCACCACGTACAGCAGGGTGCCATAGGGCAGTTCGATGTCCGTGGTGATCTTGAACATCAGGGTCACCACGCCGGCCATCGCGCAGAACAGGAACGGGATCAGTACCGACCACAGGAACGGGAAACGCTTCGCCCAGGCCGAGCACAGCATCAGCCAGCCGACGGTCGGCAGCGACCACAACATCTGCACCGGGAAGGCCAGCAACACGTTGCCGACGATGCGCAGCGGATGCGAGTGGGTCAGGATGCCGCCGCCGCCGGGTATGCCGTTGATCGTGGAGGTCAGCGCGGCGATCAGCCAGAACGCCACGCCGGTCAGCAGGCCCACCGCCAGCGCCAGCAGCGGCGCCAGCAACAACGCCCAGGCCAGCTTCGACAGCACCATCTGCGTGTCCGACACCGGCAGAGATTTCCAGAACAGGATGCTGCGGTCGCGGCGGTCGTCGTACAGCGAACCCAGCGCGTAGAAGAACACCACGAAAGTCACCACGGCCATGGCCAGACCGATGCCGAGCAGCAGGGCGCCGTCGCCGACTGCGCCGGCGGCGCGGGTCGCCTCGCCGAGATCTTCGACGTTGATATCGTGCTTGCTGCGGACCACGGTGGCGATCAGCCCGGCCATCGCGGCGAAAAACGCGGCGATGAAACCGGTGATCGCCGGGGCCCATACGAAGCCGCCGCGGTTCTCCCAGAATTCGCGTTTCAGCAACCACTGGAACGTGCTTGTCTTGTGGGTGGCGACGGCGTTCATGCGTAGGTTCCTTTCATGATGGCGACGAACAGGTCGGCGAGGCCGGGGACGCGGGTTTCGCCCAGCGTGGCGAGTTGCGCGCGCGGAACGTTGTCGAACAGCAGCACGGTCTTGCCGAACGGCAGGGCGCGTTCGTCGATGGGTTTGAATGCGCGCGCCTGCTCGGCCTTGTCGGCAGCGACCAGCAATTCGGTGTAGCGCTCCGCCACTTCGTCCATCTGCGAGGTCAGGACGATCCGGCCGTCGCGGATGAACATCACGTCGGTGAGGATGTGCTCGATCTCCTCGACCTGGTGGGTGGTGACCAGGATGGTCTTCTGCTCGTCGAAGTAGTCTTCCAGCAGGCGCTGGTAGAACTGCTTGCGGTACAGGATGTCCAGGCCCAGCGTGGGTTCGTCCAGCACCAGCAGCTTGGCGTCGATCGCCATCACCAGGGCCAGGTGCAGCTGCACGATCATGCCCTTGGACATCTCGCGCACGCGCAGGTTGGGCGACAGTTGGGTGTGGGCGATGAAGCGTTCGCACTTGGCGCGGTCGAAGCGCGGGTGCACGCCTGCGACGAAGTCGATGGCTTCCTTCACCCGCAGCCAGCGCGGCAGCACCGCGACGTCGGCGATGAAGCACACGTCGCGCATCAGTTCGTCGCGCTGGGTGCGCGGGTCCATGCCCAGCACCTTCAACTCGCCCTCGAACGGAATCAGGCCGAGGATGGCCTTCAACGCGGTGGTCTTGCCCGCGCCGTTCGGGCCGATCAGGCCGAGGATCTTGCCGGGTTCGATGTCGAAGCTGGTGTTGTCCAGCGCCAGCTTGTTCTTGTAGGCCTTGCGCAGGCCGTGCGCGGATACGACGTTGTTGGCGGCAGCGTTCACTTGGCGATCCCCTTCAATAGTTCTTCGGCGGACAGGCCCAGGCGCTGGATGCGCTCGGCGACTGGCGGCCATTCTTCGTTGAGAAAACGATCGCGTTCGTTGCCGAGCAGCTTCTTCGCCGCTTCGTCGGTCACGAACATGCCCAGCCCGCGGCGCTTCTCGACCAGGGCCTCGTCGGCCAGTTCCTGGTAGGCGCGCGATACGGTGATGGGGTTGAGCTGGTATTCGGCCGCGACCTGGCGGACCGAGGGCAGGGCGTCGCCCGGCTTCAGCACGCCGTCCAGCATCATCGCGATCACCCGGTCCTTCAACTGGCGGTAGATCGGCGCGCCGTCGGCCCATTGCACGGAAGTCATCATCATCATGTCAGTTCCTCGGACGCAGCGACTGCGCGAAGGAGAAGTAGGGCATCGTCAGGGAGTGCCGGCGATGGCGGCGGGGTGCGGTATCGTCGGTCCGGACCGCTTCGGTCCCGGTCAGGTCGGCGCCGATTTCGGCTTCGACGGTCCGGCCTTGGCCTGAGCCCGCCAGGCTGGCCAGCAGGGCCAAGCCGAGCACGGCGCCACTGGCGCCGAGTGCTGGCAGGAGGTGGAGGGACTTGCTTGGCATGGCGCTCTCCCGTTGAGGGGGTGAGTGGTGTTGTATGTAACTATAACACCTAAACAGCGGCCGTCAAGCGCCTGCAACGATTTCTTGCCCCAACTAAAGGCATACTTCCCGGCAGCCCTGCGGAAACACTGATGTGATATCCAAGTTGTTGAAAATTATAGTGTTTACTATGCTTTCCGGATTGGCGGCGGCGGCCACGGCGGGCGTATTGCTGGACCACGACTACCGGCCGCTGGCCGGAAAGACGCCAGTCAACCTGAACCAGAAATACGCCGGCGAGGTGCTGCTGGTGGTCAATACCGCCAGCAAGTGCGGTTACACGCCGCAATACGAGGGCCTGGAGGCGTTGCATCGGAAATACGCGGCGCAAGGCTTTGCCGTGCTCGGCTTTCCGTCCAACGATTTCAAGGGCCAGGAGCCGGGCGACGAGCGGCAGATCCGGGAGTTCTGCACGCTGACTTACGGAGTGAAATTCCCGATGTTCGAGAAAGTGCATGTGGTTGGCGCGGAAACCACGCCTCTATACCGCGAACTGGCGCAGGAAACCGGCGTTGCACCGGGCTGGAACTTCCACAAATACCTGATCGGTCGCGACGGTCGCGTCGTCGCCCAGTTCCCGAGCAAGGTCGGGCCGGACGATGCTCAACTGGTGCAGGCCATCGAACGCGAACTGAAAGCGCCACGCCGGCCGCATTGATGTACCGGCCGGCGCGCATGCGACAATGAACGCGTTGCGCCGCGCCGTGGCGCCTCGACCTATAGAGAGATGACGGAATGAAGCAGTCGGTATTCGGCCTGGCCGCATGGGTCGCCCTGGCGGCGACGCTGCTGGCGGGCAACGCAGTGGCGCAGGACAAGGCCGCGTTGGCCACCGAGCGCGAGAAGCTCAGCTACGCGATCGGCCTGGACGTGGCGCGTTCGTTCGCCCCGATCTCGCAACAGATCGACGTCGCCTCGATGGAAAAGGCGGTCAAGAACGCCTTCGCCGGCGGCCAGCCGCTGCAATCGGAAGCCGAAGCCAAGGCCACGGACGAAGCGTTGCGCAAGGGCATGATGGCGGTGCAGGGCGCCGCCCCCGGCACGCTGCCGCCGGCGGTGGACAAGACCAAGGTCGGCCTGATGCTGGGCGATCGCGCGGTCGGCCCGGGCCTGGCGCGGATCAAGGATGAAATCGACCTGCCGCTGGTGATGCAGGCGGTGCGCACCGCGTTCGCCAACGGCAAGCTGCTGTTGACCCCGGAGGAGGCGCAGGCGACGCTGCAGGCCTTCGGCCAACGCCAGCAGTCGCAGGCGGGAGCGAAGAACCGCGCGGAAGGCCTCGCCTTCCTCGCCAAGAACAAGGCCCAGAAGGGCGTGATCACCACGCCGTCCGGCCTGCAGTACATGGTGCTGCGCGCGGGCAACGGCGCGCGGCCGTTGCCTTCGAGCACGGTGCAGGTCAACTACGAAGGCAAGCTGCTCGACGGCACGGTGTTCGACAGTTCGTACAAGCGCGGGCAGCCGGCGACCTTCCCGCTGACCGGCGTCATCGCCGGCTGGACCGAAGGCATTCCGCTGATGTCGGTGGGCGCCAAGTACCGCTTCTGGATCCCGTCCGAACTGGCTTACGGCCCGGGTGGCCAGCCGCAGGGCGGAATCGGTCCCGACGCGGCGCTCACGTTCGATGTGGAATTGTTGGGCGTGCAATAAACGCACGGACATCGAACTGGAATAGCGCATGCGAGTAAGCATTTTCGGTACCGGCTATGTTGGCCTGGTGACGGGCACCTGCCTGGCCGAAGTCGGCCATGACGTGGTCTGCGTCGACGTCGACGCGGCCAAGGTCGAAGGCCTGAACAACGGCGTCATCCCGATCTACGAACCGGGACTGGAACCGATGGTCAAGGCCAACCACGCCGCCGGACGGTTGAAATTCACCACCGACGCGGCATCGGCGATCGCGCACGGCGACATCGTGTTCATCGCCGTGGGCACGCCGCCCGACGAGGACGGCAGCGCCGACCTGCAATACGTGCTGGCCGTGGCGCGGACCATCGGCCGCAACATCGAGCGGCCGACCGTGGTCGTCGACAAGTCCACCGTCCCGGTCGGCACCGCCGACAAGGTGCGGGCGACCATCGCTGCGGAATTGCAGGCGCGCAGTGCGCAGGTCGCGTTCGATGTCGTTTCCAATCCGGAATTCCTCAAGGAAGGCGCCGCGGTCGAGGACTGCATGCGTCCGGACCGCATCGTCATCGGCGCCGACAGTCCGGCCGCGGTCGAAAAACTCAAGCGCCTGTACGCGCCGTTCAACCGCAACCACGACCGCATCGTGGCGATGGACGTGCGTTCGGCGGAACTGACCAAGTACGCGGCCAACGCGATGCTGGCGACCAAGATCAGCTTCATGAACGAGATCGCCAACATCGCCGAGCGCGTCGGCGCGGACATCGAGCATGTGCGCCATGGCATCGGTTCCGACCCGCGCATCGGCTGGCACTTCATCTATCCGGGCGCCGGCTACGGCGGCTCGTGCTTCCCGAAGGACGTGCAGGCATTGGCCCGCACCGCGCAGCAGCACGGCTATACCGCCCAATTGCTGGATTCGGTGGAAGCGGTCAACGATGCGCAGAAGGGCCATCTGTTCGAACTGATGCAGCGCCATTACGACACGGGCGAGGACGAAGGCCTGCGCGGCAAGACCATCGCCGTGTGGGGACTGGCGTTCAAGCCGAACACCGACGACATGCGCGAGGCCTCCAGCCGGCGCTTGCTGGCCCAGTTGTGGGAAGCCGGAGCGAAGGTCCGGGCCTACGATCCGGAGGCCCGGCACGAAGCGGGGCGCATCTTCGGCGAACGCGACGATCTGGTGTTGTGCGGATCGGCGAGCGAGGCGCTGCAGGGCGCCGACGCGCTGGCCGTGGTCACCGAATGGAAGCAGTTCCGCAGCCCGGACTTCGCCCGCCTGAAGGTCGCGCTGAAGGATGCGGCGATCTTCGATGGCCGCAACCTGTACGACCCGGCGGAAGTCGAAGCTGCGGGTCTGGCGTATTACGGCATCGGCCGGGGACGTTCGCTGCATGCAACATGATTTGCTCCGCGATGGCGACGACACGCAGGACCGCGTGCTGGAGCAACGGCTGGTCGAGCTGGAAACGCGAGTGGCTTTCCAGGAACAGGCGATGTCCGAATTGAGCCAGGCCCTGGCCGACGCCCGCATCGAAGGCGCACGCAACGCCGAGCTGCTGCGCCACCTGCTGTCCGACCTGGGCAAGCTGCGCAGCAGCCTGAACGTCGACGCGCAGGACGAACCGCCGCCACCGCACTATTGATCCTTCCGCAATGAGCGACTCTCTCCGCGACCAACTGCTGGGCCTGGGCTTCAAGCCCGCGCCCAAGCCGGAACGCAAACCCGAACAGCGCAAACCGCATGGCGGAAAGCCGATGCAGGGCAAGGACGGCCATGGGCCGGGCAAGCCTGCGCATGTCGGCAAGCGCGCGTCTCCGAACAAGCCGGCCCAATCCGCGCGCCCGCGCCAGGAATTCGACCTGGCCAAGGCCTACGCCATGCGCGCGCAGAAGGAAAAGGACGAACGCATCGAGGCCGAACGGCAGAAGCAGGAAGAAGCGCGCCTGCGCCGCGAGGCGAAGGCGAGGCTCGAGACGCTGCTGAGGGACAAGGCGTTGAACGACGCCGAAGCCGACATCGCCCGGCACTTCCCCTATGGCGGCAAGATCAAACGCATCTACGTCAACGCCGCGCAACTAAAGCAGCTCAACGCCGGCGAACTGGGCGTGGTGCAGTTGAACGGGCGCTACCTGCTGGTCGACGCCACGACCCTGGAGGAAGCCGGGTCGGTATTCGCGCCGTCCGTTGCGTTGAAGGTCGATCCGAATGCGCCGGCCGAAGAGGATCCCTACGCCGACCCGAAATACCAGGTTCCCGACGATCTGGTCTGGTAGTTCTTGTAGGGCCGAGCCGGCTCGGCTCTACAAGGCGCCTTGGCGTTCTGCTTCCGCGGCAGCGATTTTTGGCCGTCGCAACAGCCAATGCCAGGCGATCGCGAATGCCGCCAGCGCGACGAAGCCCGACACCGCGAATGCGGTCTGCCCGCTGAAGCGCCACAACTGTCCGGCGAGCAGCGCGCCGGCCACGCCGCCGATGCCCGAGGACAGCCCGTAGAACACGCCCTGGCCATGGCCATTGAGCTTGCCGGGGAAATATTCGGCCAACAGCAGCATCGCCGCAGCGAAGAATGCGGCGAAGCTGAAAGCATGGGTGGTCTGCGCGACGACCATTACCGGCAGCGAATCCGGCCACAGCGCCGTCACCCACCAGCGCAGCGCAGTGATGCCCAGCGAGAACACCAGCAGGCGCCGCGCGCCCCAGCGGCGGAAGATGCGCCGGGACAGGAACAGCAGGCCGATTTCGACCAGCACGCCGATGCTCCACAGTACGCCCTGCGTGGATGGCGAATAACCGTGTTCGCCCAGGTAGATCGAGAAGAACGTGTAGTACGGCCCGAACGACACCTGCACCAGGAACGCGGCGGCGAAGAAGGCCAGCACCTCCGGCCGGCGCAGGCGTTCGCGAAAGCCCGTTTCCCCGGCGTGCCCGGCGATGGCAGGAGGTTGCGCATAGTGGTTGCGGAACGCGGACGCCAACAGCCCGGCGAACAGCGGCAGCATCAGCCACGGCAGTTTCGCCGCGCCCAGCTCATCGATCAGCACGCCGTACAGGGCGACCACGATGATGAAGCCGATCGAACCCCATACCCGGATCAGGCCGTAACGGTCGCTGCGCCCATGCAGGTGCGACTGGGTGATCGACTCGAACTGCGGCATCACCGCGTTGTAGAAGAAGCAGAACGCGCACATCACAGCGAACAGGCCCGCGAACTTCCACGGCACCAGGAAGCCGGCGAAACTGGCCACGGTCAGCGCGCAACCCAGGTGCAGCCAGCGGATCGGCCGCGACGAACGCGCGGCCAGCGTGGTCCACGCACTGGGCGCCAGCACGCGGGTCGCGTACCACAGGCTCATCAGTACGCTGATCGCAGCCATGCCCATGCCCTGCGACTGCAGGTACAGGCTCCAGTACGGGGTGAAAGCGCCCAGCGCGGCGTAATAGGCGAAGTAGAAGCTCGCCAGGCGCAGCATCGGTACCGGGTGCGGGGCGTGGTTCGGCGTCATCGGCTCAGAACAGGTCCTCGACCGGGGTATTCAGCAATTCTTCCGTCTCGTGGGCGAGGCGGCGCAGCCGGGAGATGCCCAGGTCGCGGATCAGCGAATGGGTCCGGTGAGGCAGTTCCGAATCGTAGATGTCCTGCGGCGCGATGTTCTTGCCATGCACGCCCGGGATGAACTCGATGCCCGCCGCCGCATAGCAATGCTGCACCATCGCCGAGCAGTAAAGCGCGCCTTCCTTGGCCAGCAGGTTGCCGCGCCGGCGCAGGCGCGTGCTGTGCATGGCGAACAGGGTGCCGACCAGTTCGCTGAGCGAATAGCTGGACAGGCCGGCCAACAGGTCCAGCGCCGCGACCTGCACCTGGCGCACCTGCGATTGGTCGAGGCCGAAATCGAGGATCGCCAGGTTGGGAAAAGCCTCCGTATCGAAATAACGATCTGCGCGGTTCTCCTGTACGCCGAGGCGGATCTGCCGATAGCGCAGGTCCAGGTCGGATTCCAGCACCCACCAATGGCCGTCGATGCGTTGTTCGCAGAACAGGAAGGCATGCGACCACAGGCTGCGATGGCCGTCGTTGGTCAGCGGTGCCTGGGCCTTGCGGATCGCCTTGCCGATCCAGTCCGACGTGCCGCACAGGCCGATGCGTCCGGGTGCAGCATGCTGGCGGATGAAATCAGCGTTGCGGGTGTCGGTGACGGCATCCATGCGGGTGGGGGCTGTTGTGGAAGGCGGATGCTAAACGATGCGCGATCGCACTTGCTCGTAGTTCCGGCGAAAGCCGGGACCCAGCCTTTGCTTTTGGCGTGAAGATGCCGATGCGACAACAAAAGCCGGGTCCCGGCTTTCGCCGGGATGACGAGTAAAGTGCAGGGGCTGATCCGATTCCTATTCGGGATCGTAATCCAGATTGGAGGCCAGCCAGCGTTCCACCTGGGCCAGCGACACGCCCTTGCGTCGCGCATAGTCCTCGGCCTGTTGCTTGGACACGCGACCGACGACGAAGTACTGGCTCTGCGGATGACTGAAATAGTAGCCGGACACCGCCGCGGTCGGCAGCATGGCGAAGCTTTCGGTCAGGGTCATGCCGGCATTGGCGCCGGCATCGAGCAGGCGGAACAACATGCCCTTCTCGCTGTGCTCGGGACATGCGGGATAGCCGGGTGCGGGGCGGATGCCGCGATATTTCTCCGCGATCAGCGATTCGTTGTCGAGCTGCTCGTCCGCCGCGTAACCCCAGAACTCCCTGCGCACGCGCTGGTGCAGGCGTTCGGCCAGCGCCTCGGCCAGGCGGTCGGCCAGCGCTTTCAGCAGGATCGCGTTGTAGTCGTCGTGGTCGGCCTCGAAACGCGCGACGTGCGCGTCGATGCCGATGCCGGCGGTGACCGCGAACATGCCGATCCAGTCCTGCTTGCCGGACGCCTGCGGGGCGATGAAGTCGGCGAGGCAGAAATCCGGCCGTTCGATCGGCTTGTCGACCTGTTGGCGCAGGAAATGCAGGGTTTCATCGCCGGCATCGGTCCGCAGCACCACATCGTCGCCGACCGAGTTCGCCGGCCACAATCCGAACACGGCTTTCGCGGTCAGCCATTTCTCGGCGACGATCTTCTCCAGCATCGCCCGCGCATCGCGGTACAGCTCGGTCGCCTGCGTGCCGACGATCGCGTCGTCGAGAATCGCCGGGTACTTGCCCGCAAGTTCCCAGGCGTTGAAGAACGGCGTCCAGTCGATGACGTCGACCAGTTCGGTCAGCGGATAGTCGTCGAAGACATGCAGCCCGGGCCGCTTCGGCGCTGGCGGGGTGTAGGCATCCCAGCCTCCGTCGAATTTCTGCCCGCGCGCCTTCTCCAGCGACACCAGGCGCTTGGCGTCGCCGCGGTTGCGGTGGCGTTCGCGGATTTCGGCATAGTCGGCGTCGTTGGCGGCGACGAACGCCGCGCGCATGTCGCGCGAGATCAGCGACTGGGCCACGCCGACCGCGCGCGAGGCGTCCTTCACCCATACCGTGGGCGCCTTGTAGTGCGGATCGATCTTCAGCGCGGTGTGCGCGCGCGAGGTGGTCGCGCCGCCGATCAGCAGCGGCATGTCGAAACCTTGCCGTTGCATCTCGCGGGCCACGTGGCTCATTTCCTCCAGCGAAGGCGTGATCAGCCCTGACAAACCGATGATGTCGGCGTTCTCCGCGCGCGCGGTGTCGAGGATCTTCTGCGCCGGCACCATCACGCCCAGGTCGACCACGTCGAAATTGTTGCAGGCCAGGACCACGCCGACGATGTTCTTGCCGATGTCGTGCACGTCGCCCTTGACCGTGGCCATGACGATCTTGCCGTTGGATTTGCCGACGTCGCCGGTGCGCAGCTTTTCGGCCTCGATGTACGGCAGCAGGTAGGCCACCGCCTTTTTCATCACACGCGCCGACTTCACCACCTGCGGCAGGAACATCTTGCCGGCGCCGAACAGGTCGCCGACGATGTTCATGCCGTCCATCAGCGGGCCTTCGATCACGTCGAGCGGGCGCGCGGCCTGCTGGCGCGCTTCCTCGGTGTCGGCGTCGACGAAGGCATCGATGCCGTGCACCAGCGCATGCGCCAGGCGCTCGCGCACCGGCTTGTCGCGCCAGGCCAGGTCCTCGGCCTTGCTTTCGCCTTTCTTGCCCTTGTAGCGCTCGGCGATTTCCAACAGCCGTTCGGTCGCGTCCTTGCGCCGGTTCAGCACCACGTCTTCGACGCGTTCGCGCAGATCGGGTTCGAGGTCGTCGTAGATCGGCATGGCGCCGGCATTGACGATGCCCATGTCCATGCCGGCCTGGATCGCGTGATACAGGAACACCGAGTGGATCGCCTGGCGCACCGGCTCGTTGCCGCGGAACGAGAACGACACGTTGGACACGCCGCCGGACACGTGGCAATGCGGCAGGGTCGCCTTGATCAGGCGGGTGGCCTCGATGAAATCGACGGCGTAGTTGTCGTGTTCCTCGATGCCGGTGGCGATGGCGAAGATGTTCGGGTCGAAGATGATGTCTTCGGGCGGGAAGCCGACTTGTTCGGTCAACACCTTGTACGCACGGGTGCAGATCTCGACCTTGCGCGCGCAGGTATCGGCCTGGCCCTGTTCGTCGAAGGCCATCACCACCGCGGCGGCGCCGTAGCGCAGCACCTTGCGCGCGTGTTCGACGAAAGCTTCTTCGCCTTCCTTCAGCGAGATCGAGTTGACCACGCCCTTGCCCTGCAGGCATTGCAGGCCGGCTTCGATCACGCTCCACTTCGACGAGTCGACCATCACCGGGATGCGGGCGATGTCCGGCTCGGAGGCGATCAGGCTGAGGAAGCGCACCATCGCCTTCTCCGAATCGATCAGGCCCTCGTCCATGTTGACGTCGAGGATCTGCGCGCCGTTGGCGACCTGCTGGCGGGCCACTTCGACCGCTTCCTCGTAGCGTTCTTCCTTGACCAGTTTGCGGAACTGCGCGCTGCCGGTGACGTTGGTGCGCTCGCCGACGTTGACGAACAGCAGCTCCGGAGTGATGACCAGCGGTTCGAGGCCGGACAGGCGGGTGGGGCGGGCGGCGGCGCTCATGCGGCCTGGTCCAGTGCCTGTGGCAGCTTGCGCGGCGCGATGCCGGCGACCGCTTCGGCGATGGCCTTGATGTGCGCCGGCGTGGTGCCGCAGCAGCCGCCGACCAGGTTGAGCAGGCCGCTCTGGGCGAATTCCTGCAGCGTGGCGGCCATCTCCTCGGGCGTTTCGTCGTATTCGCCGAAGGCATTGGGCAGGCCGGCGTTGGGATGCGCGCTGACGAAGCTGTCGGCGATGGTGGCGAGGGTTTCGACGTGCGGACGCAGGTCTTTCGCGCCCAGCGCGCAGTTCAGGCCGATCGACAGCGGCCGGCTGTGCATCATCGAGGTATAGAACGCTTCGGCGGTCTGTCCCGACAGGGTGCGGCCGGAAGCGTCGGTGATGGTGCCGGAGATCATCACCGGCAGGCGCGCGCCACGCGCATCGAAGGCTTCCTCGATGGCGTACAACGCGGCCTTGGCGTTGAGCGTGTCGAAAATGGTCTCGACCATCAGCGTGTCGGCGCCGCCGTCGATCAGGCCATCGGCGGCTTGGCGATAGGCGATGCGCAGCTCGTCGAAGCTGGTGTTGCGGAAACCCGGGTCGTTGACGTCGGGGCTGATCGACGCAGTGCGGCTGGTCGGGCCGAGCACGCCGATGACGAAACGCGGCTTGTCCGGGGTCTTCGCCTCGAACTTGTCGCAACAGGCGCGGGCTAGCGCGGCGCCGGCCTTGTTCAATTCGTAGACGAGGTGTTCGAGGTGATAGTCGGCCTGGCTGATCGTGGTCGCGTTGAAGGTGTTGGTCTCGAGCAGGTCGGCGCCGGCCTCGAGGTAGGCCTCGTGCACTCCGGCGATGACTTCCGGCTTGCTCAGCAGCAGCAGGTCGTTGTTGCCCTTCAGGTCGTGGTCGCAGTTCGGGCCGTGCGCATGTCCGTTTTCGACCCGCAGGCTGTCGAAGCCGCCTGCGAAACGCTCGCCGCGATAGTCGGCTTCTTCCAGCCGATGGCGCTGGATCATCGTGCCCATGGCGCCGTCGATGATCAGGATGCGTTGCGCCAGCGCCTGTTGCAGCTTGGCGACGCGGTCGGGATGCAGCCAGGGAAGAGTCTTCATTTCTTGATGCCGATCAGCGAAATCACTTCGAAATGCGGAGGGCGCCGCTCGCGGGTCACAGTCTCGGTGCTGGCGATCTCCAGCCCGGCCTTCTCGGCGAACTTGCGCAGTTCCTTGGCGGTGAAACCGAGGTTGACGTGGCCGTAGGCTTCGACCACGGCGCGATGTTCGTGCTTGGCCAGGCTGCTGAGCAGCACGCGGCCGCCACGGCGCAGCACGCGCGCGGCCTCGGCCACCGCCTGCGCGGGCTGGGTCGAATAGGTCAGCGCGTGCATCAGCACGACCAGGTCGAAACTGCCGTCCTTGCACGGCAACGCGTGCATGTCGCCTTCGCGCACTTCGACGTTGGGGAAGCGGCGCAGGCGCTCGCCGGCGGCGGCGACCACGCGGGCGCTGGTGTCGATGCACACATAGCGTTTGGCATGCGGGGAAAGCAGTTCGGCCAGCACACCGTCGCCGGAAGCGATGTCGAGCACGTCGCCGACTTCGAACAGCGGCAGTACGGTACGCGCCAGCGCTTCCCAGGTGCGCCCGGGCGAGTAATGGCGCTCCATGTCGCCGGCCACGGTATCGGCCCAGCCTTCCTCGCGAGCCCGATGGGCGAGCACGCCGGGCAAGCGGGCGGTATCTTCGTGCAGCAGCGCATCGTCGATGCTTTCGCGCAACGAGG
>DASRYD010000076.1:0-5398 GCA_035653955.1 Pseudoxanthomonas sp. | reverse complement strand
GCGGGCGGTGTAGCCGATGTCGCTGCCCACGTGCGCGGTGGCCGCCGAAGCCTGCAACTGCACCGCCAGGTTGGCGCTGCGGAACGCCGGCACCTTGATGCTCAGGCGCACCGGGTCGTGGTCGGACACCCGCAGCGGCGTACTCGCGTCGCCGTAGTGGAACACGCCGAAGTCGGCGTTGATGCGGGCGTGGTCCACGCTCAGGCCGACGTCGTCCAGCGCCAGCGCTTCGTTGACCAGCACGTGGTCGAGGCTCTGCGCGTTGCCTTCGAATACGTACGAGTAGCGCTGCGCCGGGTCGCCGATCAGCTGCGAACCGTCGATCAGGATCGAGGTCAGCGGGCTGGGCACCCAGGTCAGTACCTGGTCTTCCGGCGCTTCCTCGCCCTTGATGATGCCGAGCACGTCGGTGTAGCCGTCGTTGAACTCGAAGGCGTTGAAGTCGCCGACCATGACGATCTTCGAACCCGGATGTGCGGTCTGCTCGTCCTGCACCAGCTGCGCGGTGAAGCGGGCCTGTTCGGCGCGCTTGGCGCGCACGCGCGCGCCCGCGGTCGGCCAGCCGTTGCTGCCGGCCGCGATGCTGTCGATGTCGTTGAGCGAACGCAGGTGGTTGGCGATCACCGTGACCGGATAGGACGCGCCGTTGTCCTGGTGCACGACCGCATGCAGCACCAGCGGCGGACGGTCGTTGAGCAGGCTGGTGCTGCCGTCCGGGTTGGCCAGCACGGCGTTCTTGCCGATCTGCTGCACGTCGAGCACCTCGACGCGCGAGTTCGCGCCCAGGCTGCGGGTACTGACCAGGAAGCCGACGTCGATGCCGCCGACGTCGTTGCCTTCCACCAGATAGGCCACGTAGCCCGGCGCACGCGCGCAGGTCGTGTTGATGCGGTCGGCGAGGCGCTGCAGGATCGCCAGGTGCTCGACTTCGACCACGCCGAGGATGTCCGGCGCCTTCAGGTAGTCGCAGATCGCCCAGGCGGTTTTGCCCAGGCGCTTGTCGACGGCGGCGACCTTCAGGGTCGGCGCGCCGTCGCCGTCGGCCACTTCGTCGAAGAAGCGCAGCAGGTTGAAACCGCCGATGGTCACGTCTTCGTAGGCCGGGTCCGCGACCGCTTCGGGCAACTTGCCGCCGTTCACCGTCGGAGGCGTGGCTGCGTCGGGCAGCAGGGCCCAGGTGGCGCTGTAGTAGTCGAGCACGCCGACCAGGCCGTCGACCTGCGCGCCGGCGTCCAGCGACAGCGAAGCGGCGCCGATCTGCTGGCGCGCGCGCACCATCAGGCGTTCGGGGTTGGTGTCGAAGCGCGGCGGGTTCTTGCCGGCGGGGATCGGGATGGCGTCGAGCACACCGATGCCCGGCTCGCGGAACGGCGTCGCCGTTTCCGGCAATTTGACGTAGAACACGCTGTCGGTGCCGCCGACGGCATCGTCTTCGTCGATGCTGCCGTCGGTGCCGGAGATCGCGATGGCGTGGGCCACGCCGACCCGCATGCCTTCCAGATTCTCCAGCGTGCCGGGTGCGGCATTGGCGTTGAGCTCGGCGGCGGTGATTTCCACCGGAGCGGGCAGGGCGACGCCGGTTTCCAGCACTTCGACCGTCGGCGACGACAGCTCCGTGATGCTGAGCTGGTTCGGGTTGGCGGAAGGCGTGAATTCTTCCACCTTCGCGGTGACGCGCACGCGGTTGCCGACCGCGGCGCTGGCCGGCGGCGCGCTGGAGGTGAAGACGAAGATGCCTTCCGAGGTGGCCGGGTCGCCATCGTCGTTGGCGCTTTGCAGGAAGAAGCCGTTGTTGAACTTGCGCGCGGTGACGACGCCTTCGGTGACGACCTTCACGCCGACGTGCGGCGAAGCCAGGCCATTGCCCTGGATCTGGGCGATGGTCAGCGGCGTCGCAGGCTCGGGTTGCGGCGGTTCGGTGCTGCTGTTGCGGGGGTTCGGCGTGCCGATGCTGAAGTCGGCGCTGTTGTTGTCGGTATCGACGGCGCCATCGCCGTTGCGCAGTGCCGCCGTGCTGTTGCTCAGCGTGCCGGTCGGTGCGGTCTCGGAGCAGGTCGCGGAGCTGCCGTAGCCCACGAAGTCGACGATGCCGCCGCCGCTGGGGCAGGCGCCGCTCAGCGCGGTGTTGTTGCCGACCAGCGCGACCTTGCCGGCCGTACCGGCCATCGCAATGGTGCCGGTGGCGTCCGGCGTGGGCAGGTCGGTGGTTCCGCCGGCGCCATCGGCCTGCTTGACCAGATAGTAACCGCCGGGTTGGATGCTGCCGCTCAGCGCGGTCTTGTTGGTCCACGACGTGCCGGCGGCGGAGGCGTACTGCACGCTCCAGCCGGTCAGGTCCACAGCCGTCGTGCCGTTGTTGCGCAGTTCGATGAAGTCGCTCTTCAGCGTGGCGCCGCTGTTGCCGCCGCCGCCGTAGACCTGGCTGATCACCACTTGCGCCTGCGCCGCGCCGAACGCGCCGCACAGCACTACCCCGAGCGCCACGCGGCGCAGCAATCCGTACTTCATGCCGTCTCTCTCCGGAAAAGAGCGCGGAAACCCCCGCCGCGCCCGGCCATTGTGGCCGAAATCTTCCCGCCGGCGCATGACGACCGCATGACGCCGAGCGGGTAACATGGCCGGCCCGCATCTTCGCCACCATTCCTCAGGTTCCACATGAGCATCCAGGACAACCAGCGCCCGCTGGAAGCCGGCATCCACACCGACCTGGCCGGTCGCGTGACCTATGCGGGCTACCTGCGCCTGGACCGCCTGCTGACCGCGCAACAGCCGCTGTCGCAGCCGCCGCACCACGACGAGATGCTGTTCATCGTCCAGCACCAGACCAGCGAGCTCTGGTTGAAGCTGCTGATCCACGAACTGAGCGCGGCCATCGACCATCTGCGCCACGACCGCGTGTGGCAATTCGGCAAGGTCGCCGCGCGCTGCAAGCGGGTGTTCGACCAACTGACCGCGCAATGGTCGGTGCTGGAGACGTTGACGCCTTCGGAATACATGGAATTCCGCGACGTGCTCGGTCCTTCGTCCGGATTCCAGTCGGTGCAGTACCGCACGGTCGAATTCCTGCTGGGCAACAAGAACGCGGCGATGCTGAAGGTGTTCGAGCACGATCCGGAAGGCCAGGCGCGACTGCGCGCCGCGCTGGAAGCGCCGAGCCTGTACGACGAATTCCTGCGCTACCTGGCGCGCTGGGGCCATGCGGTGCCCGTCGCCAACCTCGAGCGCGACTGGTCCAAGCCGCACGCGATGGATGCCACGCTGTTGCCGGTGTTCGAACGCATCTACGAAAACCCCGACCAGTACTGGCGCGAGTACGCGTTGTGCGAGGACTTCGTCGATCTGGAAACCCAGTTCCAGTTGTGGCGCTTCCGCCACATGCGCACGGTGATGCGGATCATCGGCTTCAAGCGCGGCACCGGCGGTTCCAGTGGGGTGGGCTTCCTGAAACAGGCGCTGGAGCTGACCTTCTTCCCCGAATTGTTCGACGTGCGCACCCAGGTCGGGCTGGGTCGCTGATGCGGCGCTTTTCCTTCTCCCACCGGGAGAAGGTGGCGCGAAGCGCCGGATGAGGGCGGGAACCTTCCGGACTTAGGAACGTTCCTGCCGTCATCATTCTCCTGCCCTCATCCGCCCCTTCGGGGCACCTTCCCCCGGCGGGAGAAGGGGGGCAGGAATTTGACGCATCTGCAACCATTCGGTCATCCTGCGGCGTCCCGTTCCCACGGCGGGCTTCCATTCCTGAACGACTTTAAGGGGGAAACCGCATGAGCGGTGCGCCAACCACGCCGGGGACGATCCCGGAATTCAAGCAAGTGATGGGTCATCCGCGTCCGCTGTGGATGCTGTTCATGACCGAGTTCTGGGAACGCTTCGCGTTCTACGGCATCCGCTGGGCGCTGGCCTTGTACATTGTGCAGCAGTTCTATGCCGGTTCCGGCGAAGGCGAGGCCCCGGCCAGCCGCATCTACGGCGCGTACCTCGCCCTGGTGTACGCCGCGGCGATCTTCGGCGGCTATGTCGCCGACCGCATCCTCGGTTATCAGCGTTCCATCCTGCTCGGCGCGGTGATCATGGCGGCTGGTCTGTTCATGATCGCGTACCCCGACGAAACGGTGTTCAGAGTCGGTCTGGCCACGGTGATCGCCGGCAACGGCTTGTTCAAGCCGAACATCTCGACGATGGTGGGCAAGCTGTACGCGCCCGAGGACCAGCGCCGCGATTCCGGCTTCACCCTGTTCTACATGGGCATCAATCTGGGCGCGATGATCGCGCCGCTGCTGACCGGCTGGATGGCCGAGCACATCTTGGGCGGCACGCCGGAAATGCCGACCTACAAGATCGTGTTCATGACCGCCGGCGCCGGCATGCTGGTCAGCCTGGTGTGGTTCTGGTTCGGTCGTGCGCAGATGCAAGGCATCGGTCGGCCGCTGCCCGGCGGCGAGAACAAGGCGCGCGTGCTGTACGTGCTGATCGCGGCGCTGGTGGCGATTCCGGTGTTCTACTTCCTGCTGGCCATCGACGCCGACAAGCTGCAATGGGTCCTGAGCGCGATGTTCGTCGCGTTGTGCGCGTTGATCCTGTTCGAGGGTTTCCGCGATGGCGCGGTGTCGCGCGACCGGGCCATCGCGATGCTGTTGATCTTCCTGTTCAACGTGCTGTTCTGGTGCTTCTTCGAACAGGCCGGCAGTTCGTTCAACTTCCTCGCCCAGAACATCGTCAACCGCGATTTCGGCGGCTGGATATTCCCGGTCGGCTGGTTCCAGTCGGTCAATTCGCTGGCGATCATCACCATCGCGCCGATCCTGGCCTGGCTGTGGATCAAGATGGGCCCGTACAACCCGTCGATCCCGCGCAAGTTCGGCCTGGGCATCATCTTCAACGGCCTGGCTTTCCTGCTGCTGATGTTCGCCCTGTCCAGCCTGGTCGACAGCGCCGGCAAGATTCCATTCTGGACGCTGTTCATGGTCTACGTGATCCAGTCGGTGGGCGAGCTGTGCCTGTCGCCGATCGGCCTGTCGATGACCACCAAGCTCGCTCCGGTGAAGCTGGTCGGCTTCGCGATGGGCGGCTGGTTCCTGTCCACCGGCATCGGCAACAACCTGTCGGGCATCTTCGCCAGCCACGTCAGCGGCGAGACCGGCATGACCGTGGCCTCGGCCTATGCGGGCTACACCCAGGGCTTCTGGATCCTGATCATCGGCGGCGTCGCGCTGTTCCTGATCGCCCCGCTGATCCAGAAACTGATGCACGGCGTGAAGTGATCGCCGACGGCATCGAGCGGAAAACAACGGCGGCTTCGGCCGCCGTTTTTCGTTCGCAGGCCGCCTCAGGCGTATCCGCGGACGAAGGCGGCAGCCAGGCGTAGCGCATCCGCGCCACCGCGGTCGTCGCGCAAGGC
>DASRYD010000075.1:0-1983 GCA_035653955.1 Pseudoxanthomonas sp. | reverse complement strand
GTTCGCCGCGCAGGCGGCGGCGCGCGGCCTGGCCGCGGGCGCGGACAAGCTGCAGGACGACAGCAAACGCGTGTTCGACGCCCTGTCGTCGTTCGGCTCGGTGCGCGACACCCGCTGGTTCCCCAATTTCTGGATCTCCGTGGTATCGGGCACCGTGCTGCTGCTGTCGATCGGCGGCCTGCTGTGGAGCTTGTACCGCAGCCGCCAGCGCGAGCAGGATCTGCGCTACCAGGCGCAGGTGGAGTTCAACAGCCGCAACCAGCAGGCGATTCAGCGCCTGCTCGACGAAATCGTGACCCTCGGCGAAGGCGACCTGACCGTTAACGCCAGCGTCACCGAAGACGTCACCGGCGCCATCGCCGACGCCATCAACGCCACCATCGACGAGCTGCGCCGCCTGGTGGCCACGATCAACGACACCTCGGTGAAAGTGTCCGCGTCGTCGCAGGAAACCCAGGCCACCGCGTTGCAGCTGGCCGAGGCCGCTCAGCACCAGGCTTCGGAAATCGATTCGGCCTCGAACCGCATCCGCGAGATCGCCGGCAGCATCGACCAGGTGTCGCGCAACTCCACCGAGTCGGCCGAAGTGGCCCAGCGCTCGGTGCAGATCGCCGCGCAGGGTGCCGGCGTGGTGCGCAAGACCATCCAGGGCATGGACTCGATCCGCGACCAGATCCAGGAAACCTCGAAGCGGATCAAGCGACTGGGCGAATCGTCGCAGGAAATCGGCTCGATCGTGGAACTGATCAACGACATTTCCGAACAGACCAACATCCTCGCCTTGAACGCGGCGATGCAGGCGGCTTCGGCGGGCGAGGCCGGCCGCGGTTTCGCGGTGGTCGCCGACGAAGTGCAGCGCCTCGCCGAACGCACCTCCGGCGCGACCCATCGCATCGAGGCGCTGGTGCAGGCGATCCAGTCCGACACCAACGCCGCGGTCGGCTCGATGGAGCAGACCACCGCCGAAGTGGTGTCCGGTGCGCGCCTGGCCGAGGACGCCGGCACCGCGCTGGGCGAAATCGAACGCGTATCGCAGGACCTCAACGCATTGATCCGCAACATCTCCGGCGCGGCCCAGCAGCAGTCCGCCGCCGCCGGCGACATCACCCGGACCATGGGCGTCATCCAGCAGATCACCGCGCAGACCTCGCAGGGCGCGGGCCATACCGCCGAATCGATCGGTCGCCTGGCCCAGCTGTCCGCCGACCTGCGCCGTTCCGTCGCCGACTTCAAGCTGCCGCAGTGAGACGCCGCCGCATGCGCCTTTCCCAAGACACGGCAGCCCCGCGGAGCGCGACATGAGCGTGCTCCGCGAAGCCATCAGTCATGCCACCCTCGGCTGGGTGAAGCCCGAGCTGGACGAGATCCTGCGCCAGTCGAGGATCGCCCTGGAACAGCATGCCGAACAGCCCGACGACACGGGCAGCCTCGATGCCTGCGTCGACCTGCTGCACCAGGCCCACGGCACCTTGCGCATGCTGGAACTGGCGGCGCCGGCGATGGTCGCCGAGGAAATGGAGCGCCTGGCCCAGGCCCTGCGCGATGGCCAGGTCGAGCATGCGGCCGAAGCCAGTACCACGCTGATGCGCGGCACCGTGCTGCTGCCCGACTATCTGGAACGGCTGCAAAGCGGCCATCGCGACATTCCCATCGTGCTGCTGCCGCTGCTCAACGACCTGCGCGCCGCACGCGGCGCGGCCGGGTTGGGCGAACATGCGCTGCTCGGCAGCGGCGCGGGCGAACACAGCGAAGCCGAGCTGGATCATGCGCGCGGCAGTCTCAGCGGGCGCAATCGCGCGTTGCTGGACAGCGTCGGCAGCGCGGTCAAGGAAGAGCTGCTGCAGGTCAAGGACGAAATGGACCTGTACCTGCGCGGCGCGCGCCAGCAGCCCGAACAACTCCAGCCGCAGGTCGAGACGCTCAGCGGCGTCGCCGACACCTTGCAATTGCTCGGCCTGCCGGCCGCGCGCGACGGCGTGCTGG
>DASRYD010000074.1:0-4136 GCA_035653955.1 Pseudoxanthomonas sp. | reverse complement strand
GAGCCGGGGAAAGCCGAAGCGCCGGCCGTGGCGGCCAAGACTGCGGATTTCCCGACCCTGAAACTGCCTGCCGTCGACGGCACGACCTACGAACTGGCCGCGCATCGCGGGCGCTGGGTGGTGGTCAACTTCTGGGCGACGTGGTGCGCACCATGTCTGAAGGAAATGCCCGAGCTGTCCGAACTCGACCAGCGCCGCGACGACATCGACGTGGTCGGCCTGGCCTACGACGACATCGAAGTCAAGGACATGCGGGCGTTCCTGAAGCAACATCCGGTCGCCTATCCCGTCGTCATCGTCGACACGTTCGAGCCGCCCGCCGATTTTGCCACGCCACGCGGCCTGCCGACGACCTACCTGATCGCTCCCGACGGCAAGGTGGCCAAACAGTTCCTCGGGCCGGTGACTGCGAAGGAAATCGAAGCGATGGTCGCCAAGAGCGCATGATGGCCGCGGCGCGTTTCATCGTCGTTGGCAAGGTGCAGGACGTGTTCTTCCGCGCTACGACCCGCGAACAGGCATTGAAGCTCGGTTTGCGCGGTCATGCGCAGAATTTGGCCGACGGATCGGTGGAAGTGCTGGCGGTCGGCGATGCCGAATCCATCGACCGGCTCGAGGCGTGGCTGCGCGTCGGCCCGCCGCAGGCGCGAGTGGATGCGCTGACGCGCACCTTGACGGAGGACGGCGAGGCGGACGAGGGCTTCGCGGTGCTTTGAAGGCGCATTGCGGATGCGCTAGGGCGCGCTTTCCTGCAAACGGAGCGCGCGTTCCATCTGTTCCTCGGTCAGCGGCGGCGGCCTTGCAATGGCGGGTTGTTCGCGATCCTTCCAGCCCGGAATCCTGCTCGCGCCCCTGGCGACTTTCTGCGCGATGTAACCGACGAGCAGCGGAATCACGCCGTCGTTCAGACTGATTTCTTCCAGGCTGGGCGGTTCGCGATAACTGCGGTCGAAACGTGACGGCTTCGGGTCGATGGGGTTCTTGAACCGATCGAGATCGAGAACCTCCGGGCGCGGTGCGGTCACGTGGACGGTATCCATTGTCGTCGCGTCCCCGGGGTGCGGTGCTGGCGCGCCCTGATCCGAATCCTGCGCCTTCGCCCCGCATGCAGCCAGGCAGGTCAGGGCAACGCAGAAGCAGCGCAACACCTCACTCGCCGCGATAGTCCGCAATCGGCTTGAGCATCCCATAACGCTCCTTGCGCGGTTTGGCCTTCAATGGCGGGAAGTCGACCTTCGCCTCGGGCACGCGCGTGTCTGGCAAGCGATCCAGCAAGTCGCGGATCAGGGTCAGACGACCGCGCTTCTGGTCGTTGAAGTCGACCAGCGTCCATGGCGCGTGCTCGGTGTGCGTGGCCTTGAGCATAGCCCCGCGCGCCTTGGTGTATTCGTCGTATTTGTTGCGTGCCTCGAGGTCTATCGGCGACAGCTTCCAGCCCTTCAATGGATCGTCAAGCCGTTCGGCGAAGCGTTTTTCCTGCTGTTCCTGGTCGCAGCACAGCCAGTACTTGAACAGCAGGATGCCGTCGTCGGCCAGCAGCTTCTCGAACACCGGCACCTGGTGCAGGAACGCCTGGTACTGCGCTTCGGTGCAGAAACCCATCACTTTCTCGACACCGGCGCGGTTGTACCAGCTGCGGTCGAACAGGACGATCTCGCCCGCGGCCGGCAGGTGCGCGGCGTAGCGCTGGAAATACCACTGCGACGCTTCGCGCTCGGTCGGCTTGGGCAGCGCCACCGTGCGGCACTGGCGCGGGTTGATGTGCTCGGCCACGGCCTGGATCGCGCCGCCCTTGCCTGCGGTGTCGCGACCTTCGAAGAGTACCAAGATGCGCTGGCCGCTCTGCTTCGTCCAGTTGGCCATGTTGGCCAATTCGACCTGCAGTGGTCCAAGCAATGCTTCGTAATCCTTGCGTTTGAGTTTCTTCATTTACGGCTCCGCGCGGTGCCGGCCATGCTGCGGGCGACTTCGAGCAGCGCGCCTTGCTGGCGAGTGCCGAGCGCGCGATAGGCGGCGAGCAGATCGTGTTCGCCCTTGGTTCGCGCCGGGTCCAGGGTACTGGCCAGTTCGCCGAGCAACGCGCCCGCGGGCACGCCGAAGGTGCGCGCCAGCGCGTTGAGCTGATCCTTGCCCGGCAACTTGTCGCCGCTGAGCCAGGACTTCACCGTTGCCGCGCCGGCGCGCGGAATCGCGGCGGCGATGTCGGTGGCGGTCAGGCCGCTGGCCTTGGCCAGCAGGCGCAGCGTGGTATCCAGGGACATGCTTGCTCCTTCGACGATGGCCACCATGCCGGCAGCGTAGCATTCAGGCCGTCAGCGGCAATCGGAAGCGCAGCGTGCCGTCGTAAGCTTGCCAGCCGAGGCGGCGGTATAGCGCTTGTGCGCCAGTGTTGTCGTGGTCGGTTTCCAGCTCCAGGCGAATTGCTCCCTCGCCGCGCGCGAAATCGGCGGCGGCCTGCAGCAACGCCTTGGCCACCCCATGCCGGCGCGCTCCGGCGACGACATACAGGTCGTTGAGCACCCAGGTGCGTGCGGCCGATACCGAGGAGAACGACGGGAACAACTGGGTGAAGCCAACGGTCGCGTCGTCGATGCGCGCGAGCAGGACCGCCGATTCGCCACGACGCAGGCGTTCGCCGATGAACTCGCGCGCGATGGCCGCGTCGGCCGTTTGCCCGTAGAACTGGCGGTACAGGTCGAACAATGGTGCGATCGCATCGAGGTCGTCGATGCCGGCGCGGTGGATGGAAACGGTCATGGGTGGGCTCGTTGGGGACGAACCCGGAATTTACGGTGCCGCGGTCAACCGCGCCAGTTCGTCGGCCTGGTATTCGCGGGTCAGGCGGTCGATCAGTTCGTCGAGACCGCCCTGGAGGATGTTCGGCAGGTCGTACAGGGTCAGGCCTTCGACGCGGTGATCGGTGATGCGCCCTTGCGGGAAGTTGTAGGTACGGATGCGCTGGCTGCGGTCGCCGCTGCCGACCTGCAGGCGGCGCGTCTCGGCCTGCGCGGCCAGTTGCCTGCCGCGTTCGGCTTCCAGCAATTGCGCCTTCAACCGCTTCATCGCGCGCTCGCGGTTGGCGTGCTGGCTGCGTTCGGTCTGGTTCTCCACTACGATCCCGCTGGGCACGTGGGTGATGCGGATCGCCGATTCGGTCTTGTTGACGTGCTGGCCGCCGGCGCCCGAGGAACGGAAGGTGTCGATCTTCAGGTCGGCGGGATTGATCGCGACGTCGTCGACCGCTTCGTCCTCGGGAATGATCGCCACGGTCGCGGCCGACGTGTGGATGCGGCCCTGCGACTCGGTTTCCGGCACGCGCTGCACGCGATGGGTGCCGGATTCGAACTTCAACTTGGCGAACGCGCCGCGCCCGCTGACCTTGGCGACGATTTCCTTGTAGCCGCCGTGCTCGCCGGGGTTGTCGGATTCGATTTCTACCTTCCAGCCCTGGCGCTCGGCATAGCGCGCGTACATGCGGAACAGGTCGCCGGCGAAGATCGCCGCCTCGTCGCCGCCGGTGCCGGCGCGAACTTCGAGGAACAGATTGGCGTCGTCGCGCGCGTCCTTGGGCACCAGCAGCAGCGAGAGCTCGTCTTCCAGCTGCGCCAGCCGGGCCTGCGCGGCTTCGATTTCCTCGTCGGCCAGTTCGCGCAGTTCGGGATCGCCGCGCATCGCCAGCGCCGCATTGAGGTCGCGCTTGGCCTGCGTCTCGGCGGCCAGCGCCGTGGCGACCGGTTCGAGCTGGGCGAATTCGCGCGAATGATCGCGGAAACGCTGGTTGTCGCCGAGCACCGAAGGGTCGGCGAGGAGGCGTTCGAGTTCTTCGCGGCGTTCGGCGAGGGCTTCGAGTTTGCGGCGCAGGCTTGGGAGCATGGGAAGGCGATGAACGAATGGAGAGGAAGGGAGACGAGGAAGGCAAGCGCAGGCGTCGCTAACCTTCGCGTTCCTCGTTCCTTTCCTTCAGCTCCTCGCTTCCGGCGAACAGCTTTTCCGCTGCGCGTGCCAGTTCGGCGTCGCCGCTGAGGGCCGCTTCGCGAAGCGCGGCGGTGGGCGGGTGCAGCAGGCGGTTGGTCAACGTGTGGGCGAGGAAGTCGAGCACTGCGACCGGGTCGCGGCCGTTGGCGAGCTGCTGGCGG
>DASRYD010000073.1:0-3384 GCA_035653955.1 Pseudoxanthomonas sp. | reverse complement strand
CGTCCAGTCGGCGCAGGCTCATTTATGCGTAATTCGCAAAATTGAATTGCCATAAAGCCGATTTTTCGGCGGTTATGGAAACAATACAGTGCCCTCCCGCGGCCGCCAAGGCCGCTTCCCCCGATCAAGGAGTCCGTCATGAACCTGTTGCTTGCCGCGGCCGTCGGCCTTGCCGCCACCGCCGGCCCGAATTCCCAGCCTGCCCCCAAGCCCGTGCTGATCGTGATGACCAGCCACGGCGTTAAGGGCGACACCGGCCAGCCGACCGGCTTCTACCTCGGCGAAGTCACCCATCCGCTGGCGGTGTTCGATGCGGCCGGCATCCCGGTCGAATTCGCCTCGATCCAGGGCGGCGAGCCGCCGGTCGACGGCGTCGAGCTGGACGACGCCACCAATGCGCGCTACTGGAACGACGAGAAATTCCGCCGCGCGATACGCACCACGCTGAAGCTCGACGATGTCGATGTAGGCAGGTATTCGGCGATCTTCTATGCCGGCGGCCATGGCGCGGTCTGGGATTTCCCGACCAGCCCGGCGGTGCAGCGCGTGACCCGCGAGGTCTACGAAAACGGCGCAATCGTCGCGGCGGTGTGCCATGGCCCGGCGGCGCTGGTCAACGTGACGCTGGCCGACGGCAGCTATCTGGTCGCCGGCAGGAAAGTCAGCGCGTTCACCGACGACGAAGAACGTGCGGTCAAGCTCGACAAGGTGGTGCCGTTCCTGCTGGCCAGCACCCTGAGCCAGCGTGGCGCGCAGCACCAGCCGGCGCCGGACTGGACCGCGAAGACCGTGGTCGACGGCCGTCTGGTCACCGGACAGAACCCGCAATCGGCAACCGGCACCGCCGAAGCGGTGCGCGACCTGATCCTGGGCCGCTGATCCGCCCTCCGGGCGCGCCGCTCAGTCGCGGCGCACCTGGAAACCGCCGAAGCTCTGCGTCACCGGCATGATCTCCAGCCGATTGATGTTGAGATGCGGCGGCAGCGTGGCGATGTAGTAGATCTGCTCGGCGATGTCCTCGGCGGTCATCGGATTCGCCCCGGCATACAGCTTGTCCGAAGCGGCCTGGTCGCCGTGGGTGCGCACCAGGGTGAACTCGGTCTCGGCCATGCCCGGTTCGATGTCGGTCACCCGCACGCCGGTCCCGTGCAGGTCGCTGCGCAGGCCCAACGAAAACTGCTTCACGAAGGCCTTGGTGCCGCCGTAGGCATTGCCGCCGGGATACGGGTAACTGCCGGCGACCGAGCCGAGGTTGATGATCGCGCCCTTGCGTTCGATCAGTCCCGGCAACAGGCGGTGGGTGATGTTGACCAGCGCGGTGACGTTGGTGTCGATCATCGTGTGCCAGTCCGACAGCAAGGCTTGCTGTGCCGGCTTGGTGCCAAGCGCCAAACCGGCGTTGTTGACCAGCAGGTCGATGTCGCGGAAGCCTTCCGGCAGCGCATCCAGCGCCGCGTGCATCGCGGCCTCGTCGCGGATGTCGAACACGGCCGCATGCACCTGATCGGCGCCGAGTTCGTCGACCAGCGCCTGCAGGCGCTCGGCGCGGCGGCCGGTGGCGACGACTTTCCAGCCGGCGTTAGCGAAGCGGTGGGCGGCGGCGGCGCCGAAACCGGACGTGGCGCCGGTGATCAGAGCGGTCTGGGTCATGGAGGACTCCGAGCGGAAGTGGGGATTCAGCGGGCTTCGCGGCGTTGCGCGAACAGCCAGTCGCGCCACCATCGGCCGGGGATGAAGTCGCCGGGCGGTTGGTGTTCGAGGCCGACGTATTCGCGCAAGCGGATATTGCGACCGCCCGCAGAACGGATCGCGGCGACCATGTCGCGGTCCGACGCGATGGGGTTTTCGGTGTCCGCGTCGCCATGGAACGCCAGGATCGGCAGCCGCGTCAGCGCGCTGGCCCGAGTGCGATCCGGGGCGATGGCTCCGACAGGGACCGCAGCGGCGAAAAACCCGGGCCGGGCCAGCGCCGCCAGCCAGGCGGTAGAGCCGCCCATCGAAAAGCCGGTGACGTAGATGCGCTGCGGGTCGACCGGATGCGTCGCCACGAAGGCGTCGATCAGTTGCAGCGCCGCCGACAACTGCGGCGCGGCGAAAGCCACGCGCGGCGTCTTAGGATCGTCGTAATTGGCGCTGCGTCCGGCAAATTGCGGTGCCAGCACGAACGCTGGATAGTCCGCGCGTATCTCGGGCAATGCCCAGGCCCGCGCGGACGCGTCTTTCTCGATCTGCGCGCGGTTGTCGGTACCGATGCCGCTCGAATTGTGGAATTGCACGACCAACGGGTAATGCCGGCCGGCTTCGATGCGTTGCGGGGGCAGCAGTCGGTAGGTCAGCCGGGTGCCGTCGGCCGCGGTGAACTCGGCCGTGGCGAAGTCGTCCGCCGTGATTCGTGCGACCAGACTACGGTCCAGCGGAGGCGCGTCGCGGACGATTTCCACGGCGCCCCGGGTGGCGCACGCGGAAAGCGTTGCGCAGGCGAGGACAAACAGGATCCGGCGGAGCGACATGGCGGATTTACCAGATGAAGGGCAACAGTCGTTTCGTGGTCGCGGCGTAGCGCGGGTAATCGACCGGAAAGGCTTCGGACAGCACCTGTTCCTCCACGCGGATGCGATGCAGGAACACCAGCGTTACCGGCAGCGCCACCGCCAGCAGCGACGCCCAGCTGCCCCAGGCCAGGCCGAAGCCGTAGAACGTGGCCAGCGAGCCGGTGTACGAAGGATGGCGCAAGTGGCGATAGGGCCCGTCGTTCACCAGGCGGTGCCCGTCGCGGATGCTGACGTCCACGGTGAAAAACCGGGCCAGCACGCGGATGGCCCACCAGCGGAACAGCAAGCCGGCCGCCATCAGTGCGAGCCCGAGCCAAAACAGCGGTGCGCGCCATTCCGCGGGAAACGGCCAGGCTTGCGACCGACCCAGCACCACCGCGGCGGCGACCGCGACATAGATCGTCGATGTCAGCAGGAGCAGGGTGCCGCGATCGCGGTGCTGGTCGCCCTTTCCGGCGCGCCTGCGTCCGACCAGCAGGAATTCGCTACCGGCCCAGAGCGCGATCAGCGCGTAGAACAGGTGCTCGGGGCGCATGGCGGGGCGGGTTACTGCGCCTTGATCGCCATCGCCGGCAATCCGCCGCCGGCCAGCTTCTGCTTGGCTTCGGACAATTCGCTGGCGGTGCCGTATGGCCCCATGCGCACGCGGTACACGGTCTTGCCGTTGATCTGCGCCGATTCGACGCGGGCGCTGAGGCCGAGCATCGCGATCTTGGCCTTGGTCGATTCGGCATCGCCGGAAGCGCCGAAGGCGCCGGCCTGCAGGATGTAGCGGGCGTTGCCCGCCGCCGGGGCGGCGCTGGCGATGGTCGCAGCCGGCTTCTCGGCGACC
>DASRYD010000072.1:0-1834 GCA_035653955.1 Pseudoxanthomonas sp. | reverse complement strand
GGTCGCTCGCGCCGGATCGGCGGCCAGCAGGGCGGCGGTCTTCTCGCCGCGCAGGCGCGCGGCGTGCGCCGCCAGCTTCTCGAACGCGGTCATGCGGCCTGCTTCGGGATGCTGTCGTTGGTGTGGCTGATGCGGTTGGCGTCGTCGACGTAAACGAGTTTCGGCTTGAACACGCTGGCTTCGGCCTCGCTCATGCCGGCGAAGGCGGCGATGATGACCAGGTCGCCGACCTGCACGTGGCGCGCGGCGCCGCCATTGAGCGAAATGATGCCGCTGCCGGCATCGGCCCGCAGCGCATAGGTGGTGAAACGGGCGCCGTTGGTGACGTCCCAGATGTGCACCTGTTCGAACTCGCGGATGCCGGTCGCCTGGAGCAGCAGTTCGTCGATGGCGATCGAGCCTTCGTAGTTCAGCTCGGAATGGGTGACGGTGGCGCGGTGGATCTTGGCTTTGAGCAGGTTCAGTTGCATGTCGAGACGGCCTGGGGGGCGGGTTGCGGGCATTTTAGCCCCTCTCCTTCCGGGAGAGGGGTTGGGGTGAGGGTATGGCGAGCGAAGGGGCCGAACGTCGATGAACGTCGCAACACTCCTGCATTCGTCTTTCCGCTCTCCGCCGAACCCTCATCCGGCGCTGCGCGCCACCCTCGACCGCTTGAGTCGGCTTCGATCCCGAAGGGAGAAAGGTCAGAACTCCAGGTTGTCGATCAGCCGGGTCCGGCCCAACCTGGCCGCGATCAAGGCGACCTTGGCGCCGCTTTCGCCATCTGCCGGTTCGGAGAGGTCCGGACGACGGACGACGGTGTAATCGACCAGATAGCCGGCATCGGCCAGCCGCCGGGACGCGGCGGCTTCGACCTCGGCGCGCGGACGGCCGGCGGCGATGCCTTCGCGCATCGCCAGCAGGGTGCGGCGGATCTCGGCGGCGACCGGGCGTTCCTCGGCGCCGAGATACTGGTTGCGCGAACTCATCGCCAGCCCGTCGGCCTCGCGCACGATGCTGCCGGCGAGGATTTCCACGGGAAATGCCAGGTCGGTGACCATCTGCCGGATCACCGCGAGCTGCTGGTAATCCTTCTTGCCGAACGCGGCCACGTCGGGCAGTACCTGGTTGAACAGGCGGCTGACCACGGTGCACACGCCATCGAAATGGCCGGGCCGATGCGCGCCTTCCAGCACCGAGCTGACGCCGGGCACGTGCACCTTCGCCGCAAGCTCCACGCCGAACGGGTACATCGATTCGACCGTCGGCAGCCACAGCACGTCGCAACCGGCGCCGTCCAATCCGCTGATGTCGGCGTCGACCGTGCGGGGATAACGCGTGTAGTCCTCGTTCGGGCCGAACTGGGTCGGGTTGACGAACACGCTGGACACCACGCGGTCGGCGTACTGCCGCGCCAGCATCACCAGCGAATAGTGGCCCGCGTGCAGGTTGCCCATGGTCGGCACGAAGCCGACGCGCAAACCTTCGCGCTTCCAGCCGCGCACGCGGGCGCGCAGGGCGTCCAGTTCGGTGATGGTTTCGATCATCGGGGCTTCTGCGGGGCGTTCAGTAGGAATGTTCGGCGTCCGGGAACGAGCCGTCGCGCACCGCCTGTGCGTAGGCGCGCACGGCGCCGGCGATGGAGCCGCCTTCGGCGAGGAAGTCCTTGACGAACTTCGGCTTGCGGTGGCCGGTGTCGATGCCGAGGAAGTCGTGCAGCACCAGCACCTGGCCGTCGCAGCCGGGGCCGGCGCCGATGCCGATGGTGGGAATGGGGCTGGCGTCGGTGATGTCGGCAGCCAGGCCCGCGGGCACGCCCTCCAGCACCAGCAGCGCCGCGCCCGCCTCGGCCACC
>DASRYD010000071.1:0-5589 GCA_035653955.1 Pseudoxanthomonas sp. | reverse complement strand
CACCCCGCGCCGGATGGGCCGACGCCTTGCCGGCGGAAGCCGAGCGCGACGATTCGGGCATCCAGCCCGGCATTGCCGGCTGGTCGGCCCGCTTGGCCGCACCCTTCTTCGCCCCGGAAGTGCCGCCACGTTTACCCGCGGAAGCCGATTTGCCGCCGCTCTTGCCGGTTCGTTTGCTCATGCCTGCATGGTACACCCCGCCTGAACCCCGACCGCGCCCGCCACGCGGCGCGTTGACAAGCGGGACCGACTTGCCCAAAATGCGCGGCTCCGAACGCCCAGGTGGCGGAATTGGTAGACGCACTAGTTTCAGGTACTAGCGGGTAAAACCGTGGAGGTTCGAGTCCTCTCCTGGGCACCAACGTTCGGCATGAAGACCCTCGCGCAAGCGGGGGTTTTTCGTTTCCGGCGACACCCATTGCGGTGGAACGCGGTGAACGGAACGCGCGGTTAGAATCGACGGCACGATCCACGCACGTCGCACTCATGACCGAAACCATCCGCCCCACCTTCCACGGCTTCGAACAGATCCCGCTGCGCGAGTACGCCGAACGCGCCTACCTCGACTATTCGATGTACGTGGTGCTCGACCGCGCCCTGCCCTTCATCGGCGACGGTTTGAAGCCGGTGCAGCGACGCATCGTGTACGCGATGAGCGAACTCGGCCTCGGCGCCGGGGCCAAGCCGAAAAAGTCGGCGCGTACCGTGGGCGACGTGATCGGCAAGTACCATCCGCACGGCGACAGCGCCTGCTACGAAGCGCTGGTGCTGATGGCGCAGCCGTTCTCGTACCGTTATCCGCTGATCGACGGCCAGGGCAACTTCGGTTCCAGCGACGACCCGAAATCGTTCGCGGCGATGCGCTACACCGAATCCAAGCTCACGCCGATCGCCGAAGTGCTGCTCGGTGAGCTCGGCCAGGGCACGGTGGACTGGGACCCGAATTTCGACGGCACCCTGGAAGAACCGACCTGGCTGCCGGCGCGCCTGCCGCATCTGCTGCTCAACGGCACCACCGGCATCGCCGTCGGCATGGCCACCGATGTGCCGCCGCATAATCTCAACGAGATCGTCAGCGCCTGCATTCGCCTGATCGACGACCCCGATGCCAGCGTCGCCGACCTGTGCGAGCACGTGCGCGGTCCCGATTACCCGACCACCGCCGAGATCATCACCCACCCCGCCGACCTGCGCACGATGTACGAAACCGGCCTAGGCAGCGTGCGCGCCCGTGCCACCTTCGTCAAAGAGAACGGCAACTTCATCATCAATGCGCTGCCCTACCAGGTGTCGCCGTCGAAGGTGATCGAGCAGATCGCCGCGCAGATGCGCGCGAAGAAACTGCCGTGGCTGGAGGACGTGCGCGACGAGTCCGACCATGCCAACCCGGTGCGCATCGCCCTGATCCCGCGCAGCAACCGCGTCGATGCCGAACAGCTGATGGGCCATCTGTTCGCGACGACCGACCTGGAGAAGAGCTACCGGGTCAACCTCAACGTGATCGGCCTGGATGGGCGTCCGCAGGTCAAGAACCTGAAGATGCTGCTCACGGAATGGCTGGCGTTCCGCTACGACACGGTGACCCGCCGGCTGAAGCACCGGCTGGAAAAGGTCGAACGCCGCCTGCACCTGTTGGAAGGCCTGCTGGTCGCCTTCCTCAACCTCGACGAGGTGATCCGCATCATCCGCACCGAGGACGAGCCGAAGGCGGCGTTGATCGCTCGCTTCGACCTCAGCGAGGAACAGGCCGACTACATCCTCGAAACCAAGCTGAAGCAGCTGGCGCGGCTGGAGGAAATGAAGATCCGCGGCGAACAGGACGAACTGGACGCCGAACGCGATCGCCTGATCGCCACGCTGGACTCGAAAGCGAAGCTGAAGAAGCTGGTCAAGGACGAACTGATCGCCGATGCGAAGAAGTTCGGCGACGCGCGCCTGTCGCCGCTGGTGCAACGCGAAGCCGCGCAGGCGCTGGACGAAACCGAGCTGGTCGCCAGCGAACCGATGACCGTGGTGATCTCCGAGAAGGGCTGGGTGCGTGCGGCCAAGGGGCACGACGTCGATGCATCGACGCTGTCGTACCGCGATGGCGACGGCCTGCTGGCCGCGGTGAAATCGCGCAGCACGCAGCAGGCGGCGTTCCTCGATTCGGAAGGCCGCAGCTATTCGACCGCGGTACACACCCTGCCTTCGGCGCGCGGCAACGGCGAACCGTTGACCGGGCGCTTCTCGCCGGCGCCGGGCGCGTCGTTCCAGGCCGTGGCCAGCGCCGACAACGACACGCGCTTCGTGCTGGCCTCGTCGCACGGCTACGGCTTCGTCACCCGTTTCGAGAACCTGACCGGCCGGCAGAAGGCCGGCAAGGCGATGCTCAATCTGACCGCCGGAGCGAAGGTGCTGCAGCCCGCGCAGGTCGGCGGCGTCGCAACCGATCGGGTCGTCGCGGTGACCAGCGCCGGGCACCTGCTTGCGTTCCCGATGAGCGAACTGCCGGAGCTCGACAAGGGCAAGGGCAACAAGATCATCGAGATCCCCAAGGCCAAGCTCGGCACCGAGCGCGTCGTCGCCATTGCCAGCGTCGCGCCGGGGCAGACGCTGCAGGTGAAAAGCGGCCAGCGCACGATGGGCCTGTCGTTCAAGGATCTGGACGAGTATGTCGGCGCGCGCGCTTCGCGGGGCGGGCTGCTGCCGCGAGGCTGGCAGAAGGTCGATGGCCTGTCGGTCGAATAGTTGATGGGGTGCATCCCGCATCCCGCACTCACGACCGCATGGAATGACCGGAGGAAACATGCAGCCCGATTTCTGGTTGCAGCGCTGGCAGGACGGACAGATCGGATTCCACCGCGACGAGGTCATGCCCTTGCTGCAGAAGCACTGGCCCGCGCTGCAACTGCCATCCGGCAGCCGCGTGTTCGTCCCGCTGTGCGGCAAGTCGCTGGACATGCACTGGCTGGCCGCGCAGGGACACCGGGTGCTGGGCGTCGAACTGTCGCCGCTTGCGGTGGAACAGTTCTTCGCCGAGGCCGGACTGGAACCCGCGAGGCATGCAAGCCGCTACGGCGAACATTTCGTCGCCGGCCCGGTCGAAATAATCCTCGGCGACGCCTTCGGCCTGGACACCGAACTGCTGGCCGACGTGCGTGGCGTGTACGACCGTGCTGCGCTGATCGCACTGCCGCCCGAGATGCGGCCACGCTACGCCGACCTGCACGCCAGGCTTCCCGGCGGGTGCCAGGACCTGCTGATCACCCTGGAATATCCCCAGGAGCAAAAATCGGGACCGCCGTTCTCGACGGACGACGACGACGTGCGCGCGACCTACGCGCGCGACTGGACCATCGAAACGCTGGAGCGTCGCGATATCCTCGACGAGCAACCGGGCTTCGTCGCCGAGGGCGTGACCCGGTTGCACACGGCGGTTTACCGGCTGACGCGCAAGGACTGAACCGGAAGCCGAAGCGACGCCGCCCGATCGGGTGGTGCGCGCCATTCCGCGGGTTTCCGCTCAGGTCAATTCACCGGCGTCCGGCTTCGCGCCGCCACGCGACGACGTGCCCGGAATCAGCATCGGCACGCGCTCGCGGTAAGCGACGTAACGCTCGCCCAGCTGACGCACCAGGTCGCGCTCTTCGAAGCGGATGGCGACCAGGATGTAAGCGCTCATCGACGCGGCGAACAGCAAGTGGCCGGCGCTCATGACCGGACCACCCCAGAAAGCGAGGATGAAGCCCAGATACAGCGGATGCCGCACCAGCCTGTACAGGAAAGGCGTCACGAAGCTCGCCTTCGCCGCGGGCTGACCCCGGAACTGGCGCAACACCTGCTTCAGCCCGAACAGGTCGAAGTGGTCGATCAGGAACGTGGACAGCAGCACCAGGCCGAAACCCAGGGCGAACACCATCCAAGCGATGGCCTGGCCCGCGGCGGAATTCGCGGCCCAGACGTTGCCGCCGATGGGATGCCATTGCCAGAACATCAGCATCAGCATCAGGCTGGCCAGCAGTACATACACGCTGCGTTCGGCCGATTCCGGCAGATGCCGCTTCAGCCACGCCTTGAAACCGGTGCGTGCCATGACGCTGTGCTGCAGGCCGAAGCCAAGGATCAGCGCCAGATCGATGATCGCCGCAAGGGCGGGTGCCGACTGCGCGCCGCCGACGTCGATGGAGCGCGGCACCAGCGCGGGCAGCTGCGGCAGCCACGGGCCAAGCGCGATCTGCAGGTTCCCGACGAAGGCGATCAGGTAAAGGAAAGTGGCGAAAAACACGGCGTAGACGACGACGCCGAACAACAGGATGGACGCGCGTTTCATGGCGGGACTCCGGGTAGGAAGGAAGCGGAGCACATGCTAGGAAGCCCGTCGCGACCGGACCTCAGCAGGCTTGCCCAGATTGCACGGCCGCCTCGCCTATCTTTTCGCCGCGCTTCTCGCCGGCCCATGGGACGCACGACCCGATTCGCGGTCGTCGCGCATCGGGATCCGGGACAAATGTCCCGGTCAGTCGTTTGTCCCGGTTCCTGGCCGCACCCCTGCCTTGACGATGGCCTGCGCACGGTTGGCCACGCCCAGCTTGCGATAGACGCTGGACAGGTGGTTGCGTACGGTCTTCTCGCTGATGAAGGCCTCGGCGGCGATCTGGGCATTGGTCTTGCCCTGGCGCAGCAAGTCGAGCAGCCGGCGCTCGCGCGCGGTCAGCGGCGCTTCCCCTTCCGGTCTGGCTTCCTCGCGGGCCACGCCGGTGAACTCGCGCACCGCGCGCTGGAAATCGCGCCAGGCCGGCTCATGGGCCAGCAGCACATGGTTGCGCGAATCCAGTTCGACGAACTCGGCGTTGGGGATCTCCGCCGCCAACCGCCGGCCTTCGGCGACCGGGATCACTTCGTCCTGGCGCGCATGCAGCACCAGGGTCGGCACCCGTACCTGGGGCAGCAGGTCGGCGATGTCGGTGTTGGCGCGTGCTTCGATCAGGCGATAGGCCATCGCGGGCGCGACCGTGCGCCGGCACAGGTCGTTGAACCAGTCGAGTTGCTCGTGGCTGCCGCAGGGCACGAAGCGCGCGGTGAAGGCTTGGCGGAACAACGCGTTGTCGCTGCCCCAGCCCAGCCGCACCATTTCCATCAAGGCCCGATAGTGCTCGGCCTGGCGCCCGCCGCGCGCCAGGCCGCCGCGTGCGTAGCCGCCGTACAGGATCAGGTGGGATACGCGTTGGGGATGCTTGATCGCGTACCGGATCGTAGCCGCGGAGCCCTGCGAGATGCCCAGCTGGACCATCGGCCCGGCAATTGCCGCGGCATCCACGACGGTCTCGAGGTCGCCCAGCCAATGGCGCGCGGACACGTCTTCCACCTGCCGGTCCGACAGGCCGCAGCCACGTTCGTCGAAGCGCACGAAGTCGAAGTGCGACGACAGGAAGCCGATCCAGTGGCCCCACACCGGGCTGTCCACGTCGTCGCGCAGATGGGTCATCCAGTTCGACGCTTTCACCAGCGTCGGCCCGCGGCCGCTGCGCGTCCAGGCCAGCTGGACGCCGTCGGCCGTGGTGGCGATGTGGGTACGCTGGACCATGGGCTCACGCCGTTGAAGGTCGC
>DASRYD010000070.1:0-2805 GCA_035653955.1 Pseudoxanthomonas sp. | reverse complement strand
GACGCCTGCTCACCGCCGCCGGCAAGACCGTGTGGATCGACGACGAGGCGCTGATGGACGCGGTCACCGCCGTGTCGGGCAGCGGGCCGGCTTATGTGTTCCTGCTGGCCGAGGCGATGGAAGCCGCGGCACACCGACAAGGCCTGCCTGCCGACGCCGCGCGCGCCCTGGTCCTGCAAACGATACTGGGCGCCGCACGCATGCTGACCGAAGCCGGCGAAGCGCCGGCCGAACTGCGTCGTCGCGTGACCTCTCCCAACGGCACCACCCAGGCCGCGGTGGAAGCCTTCCAGTCGGGGGGATTCGAAGGGCTGGTCGATGCGGCCATCGCCGCGGCGACCGAGCGTGGCCGCCAATTGTCGGCCGCGAACGATTGAGGCCTTCCATGATCCGCAAACTGCTGCTCTCCGCGACATTGCTGCTGGCCGCCTGCTCTGCCGGCGAAACCCCTCGCGTCGTCGCCCCGACCGCGACGGAACCGGCCTATACGGATTTCGGCACGCTGCGCGTTCGCTACAACGCGTTGCCGACGCAAAGCCTGAACGAGCAGATGGCCAAGCACTACGGCGTGCCGCGCGACGCCGGCCTGGCGCTGGTCACGGTCGGCCTGCGCCAGTTGCGTGACGGCGAGGAAACCGGCATCGAAGGACAGGCGCGCGCCACGGCCATCGACCTGCAGGGCGAACGCACCGCCATCGCGCTGAAACCCGTGAAGATCGGCGACAGCTACGTCGACCACATCGGCACCTTCGCGATCAGCCCGCGCAACCACTATCGCATCGAGGTGTCCGTCGAAGCGCGGGGTCAGCGCGAAACGGTCGGCTTCCAGCGCGAGTTCTGACCTTCGTTATTGGCGTTAGTGGGAGCGGCCATAGCCGCTCCCACAAGTCCCGCTCTACGGGTGATGTCGGTTCCACTCGCGTACGATCCGTGCGATTTCCCGCACGCCGTCGCTCAACGCGGCAGGCCCCGGCTGCAGGATCAGCGGCGACTTGATCTCGTGCAGTGCGCCGTCGCGGACCGCCGGGATCGCCTTCCAGCCCGGACGCGCGGCGACCTTGTCGGGGCGGAATTTCTTGCCGCACCACGACCCCAGGATGATGTCCGGCGCACGCCGCACCACCTCGTGGTTATCGGCGAGGATGCGCTGCTTCGCCAACGGTTCGCAGGCCAGTTCTGGAAAGATGTCGTCGCCGCCGGCGATGCGCACCAGTTCGGCGACCCACTGGATGCCGCTGATCGCCGGCTCGTCCCATTCCTCGAAGTACACGCGCGGACGCCGGGTCAGCATCGCCGCTTCGCGCTCCATGCCATCGAGGCCGCGGCGCAATTCGTCGGCATAGGCATTCGCCTTGTCCGCGGCGCCGACCAGCGCGCCGAGGCGGCGAATGTAATCGAGGATGCCAGCGACGCTGCGATGATTGGCGATCCAGACTTCGACGCCCCGCCGCACCAGCTCGGCGGCGATGTCGGCCTGGATGTCGGAAAAGCCGATCGCGAAGTCCGGCCGCAGCTTCAGGATCTCGTCGATCTTCGCGCTGGTGAAGGCGCTGACCTTCGGTTTCTCCTTGCGCGCCTGCGGCGGGCGCACGGTGAAACCGCTGATGCCGACGATGCGATCCGCTTCGCCCAGTGCGTACAAGGTCTCGGTCGGCTCCTCGGTCAGGCAGACGATGCGTCGCGGACCGCTCATGGCAACGGAAACAGCGATTCGTCGACGAAGATCGCCGGCATATCCCAGGGGTGGTGCGGACGGATGCCCTGCTCGATCAGCCGCTGCAACCGCGCCGGATCGCGTGGGATGCACAGCTCCAGGCGCACGGTTTCCACCTGCTCCAGTTCGCCGATCCGGCCTTGCGACGGTTGCGCTCCCGACAACGGGCGGAACTGCTCCATGCCCGGCGCGGAAATCCACATCCCATGTTCGTAATCGCCCTGCCGCAACGAGTCGACCGCGCAGATGCCGCGCCGCAAGGTTTCGAGATGCGCAGGCGGCACGAACACGGTGATGCGATGGACCGGAACCAGGCGCATGCGGATGTTCAGGGGAACAGCATGCGCTTCGACCACGCGCCGTTGGCGTCGCGTTCGTAACGCCAGCGTTCGTGCAGGCGGAATTGCGCGCCGTACCAGAACTCGAAGGCCTGCGGCACCACGCGATAACCGCTCCAGCCCGGCGGACGCGGTACCGGCTGACCTTGGAAACGCGCCTCGATTTCGGCGATGCGTCGCTCGAATTCGTCGCGCGAAGCCAGCGTCTCCGACTGGTGCGAGGCCCACGCGCCGATCTGGCTCGGACGCGGGCGCGATTCGAAATAGGCGTCGGCCTCCGCCGCATCGACCATTTCCACCGCGCCTTCGATCCGCACCTGGATGCCGGCCTCGCGCAGCGTGCGCCACAGGAACAGCAGCGCGGCACGCGGGTTTTCCGCAAGCTCATGGCCCTTCTGGCTGCCGACGTGCGTGTAGAAAGCGAAGCCGCGTTCGTCGAACGCCTTCAGCAGTACGGTGCGTGCGGAAGGATGCCCGTCGCGGCTCGCGGTGGCGACGGTCATCGCGTTGGCTTCGGGTTCTCGGCTGTGCTTCGCTTCCTCGAACAACTGGGCGAAGGTGGAGAGTGCTTCAGCGTAGAGATCGGTCATGGCGGTGCTATTGTCGCGCGATGCCGCCTCCGCCGCCATTGTCCGCCGGGACTCCCGGATTTTCCGGCTCCTTGGTTGCCGACGCACTGCGGGCGGCATTGGCCGCGGCGCCGGGCCGGCCGCCGGTGTTCGCGATCTGCGGCCTGCAGGGCACCGGAAAATC